>NZ_JBFREX010000046.1:0-57322 GCF_052114525.1 Pseudomonas sp. KB_15
GGTGCTCACCGGCCTCACCACCCACGCCGCCCGCGACCGCAGCTTCGAATGCCACTTCCAGGCCATGCCCTACGCCGAACGCCTGTGCTTTCGTCCGCCGATCCCGCCCAAACCCCAAATCGCCGGCACCCTGCCGGCGCGGGTCACCAGCCCCAAGGCCAGTGACCCCTACGCCGACATCGACCTGGAAGGCCGCTACCGGGTCAAATTCCTCTTCGACCGCGACACCTGGAAACCCGGCCAGGAAAGCAAATGGCTGCGCCAGGCCCGCGCCTACGCCGGCGACACCCACGGCCTGCACCTGCCGCTGCTCGCCGGCACCGAAGTGGCGATCGCCTTCGAACAGGGCGACCCCGACAAACCCTACATCGCCCACGCCCTGCACGACGACCAGCACCCCGACCACGTGACCCTGGGCAAGCGCGACTACACCCGCAACGTGCTGCGCACCCCGGCCAACAATAAATTGCGCATGGAAGACCGGCGRGGGGAGGAGCACGTCAAGCTCAGTACCGAGTWTGGSGGCAAGAGCCAGCTGAATCTGGGGCATCTGGTGGATGGCAAAAAGCAGAAGCGGGGGGAAGGGTTTGAGCTGCGTAGCGATGGTCATGGTGCCATTCGTGGCGGCAAGGGCCTGTTCATCAGCGCGGATGCGCAGGCCAAGGCGCAGGGCCCGGTGCTGGACATGGACGCTGCCGTCGGCCGCCTGCAACAGGCCGGCGAACAGCTGCAGCAGCTGTCGGTCGACGCCCAGGCCGCCCACGCCGAGCCGGCGGACGTGGCCCCTCACCAGCGGGAAGCACCTGCAACTGGCGGCGCACGACAACCTGATGCTCAACGCCGGGGGCGAAGCCGACCTCAGCGTGGTCAAGCGCCTGTTCATTGGCGTCGGCCAGGGCCTGAGCCTGTTCGTGCGCAAGCTGGGGATCAAGCTGATCGCCAATCAGGGGCCGGTGAGCGTGCAGGCACAGAACGATCGTCTGGAGCTGATCGCCCGCCATGGTCTGGACATCACCAGCACCGAAGACGAAATCCACATCACAGCGAAGAAGAAAATCGTCCTCAACGGCGGCGGCAGCTACCTCACCCTGGAACAGAGCGGCATCGAATCGGGCACGGCGGGCGACCACAAGGTCAAGGCAGCGCATTTCGAATACAGCGGCCCGGCGAGCATGAAGGCCACGCATCCGGACTATCCGCAAAGCCTGTCCCGGCAAGTGATCAACCTGAGCGTGTCACCAGCCCCGAACGCCTCCAGCCAAGGCTGGGCAGGCATGCCCTACACCCTGTACGCCGACGGGGCGGTACTCAAGCAAGGCGTGCTGGACAGGACCGGGCAAGTGTCGATTGACCATAAGGTGGTGACCCGGGGCTACCGGTTGGTGATGGCCAACGGCGCGGCCTACCAGATCCCGGTGCCCACCGATTACCGCAACGCCGAACAGGCGCAACTGGCCAATCGCGGCCTGCACAACCACCCCTCGCAAACCGATACCGGCGTCAATCAGCCCGCGTCGCACACCGATCATCGCGGGCAGTACGCCACGCACATGGGCATCACCGATCAGGAAGGGAAAACCCAATGACTCAATTCGAATGCGTGGTGCCCATCGCACTCCAGCACACCAACCAGGCCACCTGCACGGCGCCCTGGTATGTGTGCAACACCGAATACCACCCGGTGGGAGCCACCTATCAGCCCTTGATCAACGGCGAGGAAGCGTTCAAGGCCGTGCACGAGGCCATCGCCGCGGCGAAAAAGTCCGTCGATATTATCTGCTGGGGCTTTCAGCCGTCGATGTATTTCATCCGCAAAGGACAGTCGCCGAGTATCGGCGAGTTGCTCAAGGCCAAGGCCAAAGAAGGCGTCAAGGTTCGGGTGTTGGGCTGGGAGATGCCATTTAATCTGGCGGGTATGGGGGGCGAAGCCAACCTGCCCGGCAAAGGCTCGATTCGTATCGCTGATAGAGCGCTGCAGCGCTCCACCGAGGCGCAATACGCCGAAGACCGCGAGTGGTTTACCCGCTGCGCGGTCGCAGGCAACAAGGTGGCTCAACAGGTCGCGAGTGGCCTGCCAGCGTTCGTCAGCCGTGGTTTCAGCTGGCAAGAAAGGGCAGAAATCTCCCATTGGGTGAAATACGAAAGCCTCGACCCGCACATCAGTACAAAGATGCGGCAAGCCCTGAAGTTCGCACCCTCGCACCACCAGAAGACGGTGCTGGTCGACTACGAACTACCCGATAGCGCCGTCGGCTTCGTCATGGGCCACAACATGCTCGACGAGTATTGGGACACTGATTCCCATTCGGCGCTGAACCGCGCCGAAGGCAGCAAGCCTGCACCCAACGCCGGCCCGCGAGGCAATACCCCGCGCCAGGACATCTCCAGCCAGGTCAGCGGACCGATCCTGGAACACCTGCACCACAACTTTGCCAGCGCCTGGCTCAAGGAAACCGGTGAAGACCTGCTCGACTTGCGTCAGGCCAAGGAGGTGGGGAAGCAACTGCAATGCACCCCGGGCGCAACACGGCAGATCGCCCAAATCCTGCGCACCCAGGCCCAGGAAGGCAAACGCGACATCGAGACGCTCTACCTGCAAGCGGTGAACAACGCGACGCAGTTCATCTACATCGAGAACCAGTATTTCCGCTGGCCGCCCCTGGCCGAACTGATCAAATCGGTCGCAGCCGGCCAGACCAGGGCCGGTCGTGACCCCGGCATCCATGGCCCCCTGCACCTGTTCGTGATCACCAATGCCGGCGACGACAGCGTGGGCGACGGCACCCGCAATACCCAGCGCATGCTCGCCAGCCTGGGCCGGGCCGAGACCATTCCCGAGGTCACCAAGTTACAACGCATCGAAGAGGTGAAAAAAAACGCCCCGCCCCGGCCACGCCCCGAACCCCGCGACCGCATGGGGCACCGGGAACTGGCCGAATGGCAGGAGAACCTTGATTGGCACATCAAGCAGATCAAGGACAGCACCATCGTCCCGGAGGACATTCCCGGCCTGAAAGTCCACGTGTGCTCGCTGGTGGCCCCCGACTCGCCAGCGGGCAAGAAATGGATGGAGGTGTACATCCACTCCAAGCTGATGATCGTCGACGACGTGTTCACCACCCATGGCTCGGCCAACATCAACACCCGCAGCATGCAGGTGGATAGCGAGCTGAACATTGCCCATGAGTGGGCGAGCGTTACCCAGGCAATGCGGCGGCGGTTGTGGGATCTGCATACGGATGGAAAGGGGGTGCAGGATGATGCGGGTGATGCATTCGATGCTTGGCAGGACATCATCAAAAAAAACAAAGATCACCAACAAGACGAGACGGTGCCTTACGCCCCACTCATCGAATTTTTCTACGGAAAAGCCAAGCTGTGGGACCTCGACTAATGCGTCGCTTTTTATTGCTTTCCTGCCTGTTGCTGGCGGCTTGCGATAGCCGCAGTACCTTTAACTATATGAAGAAGGAACCTCATGTGAAACCTCTAACAGAAATCAAAGCCAATCTGGCCTTCACCTGCGCCCATGAGCAGATTCCTGAAGCCAGTGCCGACGCCGACGTGCTGTTCCAGTACGCCCGCTGGTTGCAAAAGAATAACCAACTCAAGCAGGACAAGACTGTCGATGTCGAAATCGAACGGTTGTATCGCATTGCCGCCGAGAACGGCCACTACAAGGCCAATATCAACTTGCAAAACGGCGCCATGCGCGGCCGTTTCCAGCTCCGTGGCGATGAGCATCTACGCCTGAGTCAGCAATTGATCGATGCCGGTGTGGCAACGGGGTACTTCTTCGTCGGGATTTTCCTGCAGCAGGGTTCGGCTGGGCTGAAACAGGATCCGGAAATGGCCTTACGTTACTTTCGCAAGGCTGCGGATAAGGGCAATGCCCAGGCCCAATACGATGTGGGTGACAAGCTGGCGCCAAAGAGCATTGCCCCATCTATCGCCCGACAGATGCGTAAATGCGCCGCCGAACAGGGCCATGGTGAAGCGGCTACAGAGTTAGGGGTCAATCTTCAAGGTAGGGGGCAATATCAAGAAGCGCTTGAGGCATTCCAATTCGGAGTAGCTGCTGGAAACAGCTCGTCTGCTTCTTTTTTAAGCAATGGTTTTCAAAGCTCTGATCCTTCGGATGAGCTGTACTATCTCGGTCAACAAATAGACCTAGAACGCGCCAACCGTTACGGTCAGATTCGCAAAGTGTTGAGTAACTACTCTTACGCCTCCCCCAAAGTCCCGGAAATCAACGAAATCCTTCCCCTGCCACCGGCCAAGCTCCCCGCCTGGGACGGCAAACTGCAATGGCTCGAAGCCCGCCTGGCCAATGTCCCGCCGGAAAAACCCAGCCCGGCGCTGATCAAGAAGCTCGTCGAGGCCAAGGTCCTCGACCCCGCCACCGGCCGACCCATTCCGGGGTCGCCGGCGTTCAGCGATACCAACTTCCTCGGGCCGACCTGTTTGAGTGGCAACCCCTGCCCGCAAACCGGTTACTGGAAGTTCCACTGGTCCGGCCGAGGGCATTATTTGTTGATGCAACGAAACGACGCTCGCCATTTCGAACGAGGCGAGATCATGCCAACGGCGCTGGTCAGTTTCTATCGCCCACGCATTTGGCCGCTCTCTGACAAGTACACCGAGAGACAGTATGAGGTGAACTGGGGCCTGCTCGGATGAGCCGTCGTCTTGCCATGACGCTACTGAGCTCGGTGCTGCTTGGCGCTTGCACCCTTGACGCCCGTGTGACGAAAGCCACCATGGACCCGCTTACCGGGATCAAAGCTGATCTGGCCTTCACCTGCGCCCATGAGCAGATTCCTGAGTCCAGTGCCGACGCCGACGTGCTGTTCCAGTACGCCCGCTGGTTGCAAAAAAACAACCAACTCAAGCAGGAAAAGACTGTTGATGTCGAAGTCGAACGTTTGTATCGCATTGCCGCCGAGAACGGCCACTACAAGGCCAATATAAACCTGCAGAACGGTACCATGCGCGGCCGTTTCCAGTTGCGAGGCGATGAGCATCTACGCCTGAGTCAGCAATTGATCGATGCCGGTGTGGCAACTGGGTACTTCTTCGTCGGGATTTTCCTGCAGCAGGGTTCGGCTGGGCTGAAACAGGATCCGGAAATGGCCTTACGTTACTTTCGCAAGGCTGCGGATAAGGGCAATGCCCAAGCCCAATACGATGTAGGTGACAAGTTGGCGCCGAAGAATATTGCCCCAACTATTGCTCGGCAGATGCGTAGATGCGCTGCAGAACAGGGGCACGGTAGAGCTGCAACTATTCTGTCGAACTATCTTCTCAGCGATAAAAAATACAGCGAAGCAATCGAAGTTTTGCAGATGGGTGTTGCTGGCGGCTCAAGCACTGCGGCTTCCCGCTTGTCTAAAGGTTTTCTTAACCCATCTCCCTCAGATGAGTTGTATTACCTCGACCAACAGGAAGACCTCGAACGCGCCGATCGCTACAAAAAAATCTGGAAAGTGCTCTATGGCTACTCCTACGCCAACCCCAAAGTCCCCGAAATCAACGAAATCCTCCCGCTACCCCCGGCCAAGCTCCCCGTCTGGGACGGCAAGTTGCAATGGCTCGAAGCCCGCCTGGCCAATGTCCCGCCAGAAAAACCCAGCCCGGCGCTGATCAAGAAACTCGTCGAGGCCAAGGTCCTCGACCCCGCCACCGGCCGACCGCTGCCGGACTCTCCCGATTTCATCCGCGCACCTTTCCCCAGGTTGACCTGCAACAGTGGCCAAGCCTGCCCGCAGACTGGCTATTGGAAAGCCGAAGGCATCGTCGACAAGATCCGACGTTTCGAAAAAGGCGAAATTATGCCGACCCTGAATGTCCAGCGCAGCCATAGCCGCTTCCTGCTCGCCGACCGGGTCACCATCGCCGAAGAAAACATTAGATGGAGTCTGTTCGGTGAGTCCTGATCTGTTTTTTTTTGCTGCGCGCTGGCCGGTTGTTGCGCCAGCAACGCAGAACGCTAAAACACCGCCAATTCCGGCAACTGCAAGGAGCAGCACAATGACCAAACTTAAAGCAGGCAAAATAAACGTAGAGTTTGAGGCAGCCCCACAAGGAGCTGAAACGGCTGCAGGCGATGGCTATGTTCAGGTAGACCGCGAAGGTAACTTCGTTGGCGCCCAAGTTTCTGGCGGCGTGGTGGAAAAGGTAGAAGGCGGCGTGAAAGTCACTCGCCCGGACGGGGCAATAGTTCTCCTGCATGACGCTGGAAATATCACGATCGAGAATATGATCCCCAAATCAGTAGGGGTCGAGGATCTATTCGAGATTGAATCCTTCGCGATGCGAACCGTGGATCAGTTGCGTATTTATCGCGTGGAGTATTTTGGCGGGGGGGGGTATGTCGAGGTGACGTGTTCACGGGAGGGTCAGGTGATAGGCCTCATCGGTCACAATATCAAGCAATCCATCAGCAAGGACAATGAGATTCTGGTTCGCCAAGGTGATTCGGCCAGCGGTCAGGTGCATTGATTCCCTGTAGGAGCAAGCTCGCTGCTACAGGGGGATGTTTGCGTAACGCTCGTTAATTCAGTGCGTTCTCCAGCATCTCGATCAACTGTTCTGGCCAGACCGTTTCGCTGGTCGTTAACAGATCTTCCACGGACCACCACTTGTGATCCGCCATCACCCGCACTTCACTGGCCGTCCATCCCTCACGGGACAGGCGGTCACTGTCGGTATGAACAACGAAATAGCGCTCGAAGGACAGGACCGTTTCACCACTGGGCAGCATCATCGAAAAGCGGCGCTCGGCGATGCTGTCACCGACATCGGCGACACACAGACCGGTCTCTTCATACAGTTCGCGAATGGCAGCGGCTTCAAAAGATTCGCTTTGCTCAAGACCTCCACCGGGTGTCGCCCAGTGGCTTTGGCCGTCGAGGGCATCGCCTTTGTGCTGGAAGTGAAACAGCAGAACCTGTTGCGAGGGATTGATTACCAGCAGCCTGGCGGAATTACGTTGGCGCATTTTTTTCTTTCCATAGAGTGCCGCGAACCGCAGCTTTCACTGCGGCTCGCGGCGGTAAAACTCATGTCGGCGTTACTACACCGAAAGGGTTAAGCCACCACCCGATAACACGGCACATACGCCGCGCCGCCCGGCAGTTTCATGCGGTGCTGGGCGACGAAGGCTTTGAGCAGCAGGTCCAGCGGTTGCATGATCGCCGCGTCGCCACGGATCTGGTAGGGCCCGTGTTCTTCGATCAGGCGGATGCCCTTGTCCTTGACGTTGCCGGCGACGATGCCGGAGAACGCGCGGCGCAGGTTGGCCGCCAGTTCGTGGGACGGCAGGTCGAGGCTCAGTTTCAGGTTGGCCATGTTTTCGTGGGTCGGGTCGAACGGGCGCTGGAAGCCTTCGTCGATTTTCAGCAGCCAGTTGAAGTGGAACGCATCGTTGCGCTCGCGGCGGAATTGCTTGACCGCCTTGAGGCCCTGGGTCATCTGCCGCGCCACTTCGGCCGGGTCATCGATGATGATCTGGTAGTGCTGCTTGGCGGCGTCGCCCAGGGTCGCGCCGACGAACGCGTCCAGTTGTTCCAGGTACGGCGCGGCATGTTTCGGCCCGGTGAGGACGACCGGGAAGGGCAGGCCTTCATTGCCCGGGTGCATCAGGATGCCGAGCAGGTACAGGAACTCTTCGGCTGTACCGGCGCCGCCCGGGAAGATGATGATGCCGTGGCCGACGCGGACGAAGGCTTCCAGGCGTTTTTCGATGTCCGGCAGGATCACCAGTTCGTTGACGATCGGGTTCGGCGCTTCGGCGGCGATGATCCCTGGCTCCGTCAGGCCCAGGTAGCGGCCGCCGTGGATGCGTTGCTTGGCGTGGGCGATGGTCGCGCCTTTCATCGGGCCTTTCATCACGCCGGGGCCGCAACCGGTGCAGATGTCCAGGCTGCGCAGGCCCAGTTCGTGGCCGACTTTCTTGGTGTATTTGTATTCTTCGGTGTTGATCGAGTGCCCGCCCCAGCACACCACGATCTTCGGCTCGACGCCGGGGCGCAGGGTGCGGGCGTTGCGCAGCAGGTGGAAGACGTAATCGCTGATGCCCTGGGAATTGCTCAGGTCGATGCGTTGGCTGTCGAGTTCGTTTTCGGTGTAGACGATGTCACGCAGGGCGCTGAATAGCATTTCCCGGGTGCTGGCGATCATTTCGCCGTCGACGAAGGCGTCGGCCGGGGCGTTCAGCAGTTCCAGGCGTACGCCGCGGTCCTGCTGGTGAATGCGGATTTCAAAATCCTTATAGGCTTCAAGGATGGTCTTGGCGTTGTCGACGTGGGCGCCGGTATTGAGGATGGCCAGGGCGCACTGGCGGAAGAGGGTGTAGGTGCTGCCGGAACCGGCTTCGCTCAATTGCTGGACTTCCCGTTGCGAGAGCGTTTCCAGGCTGCCTTTGGGACTGACGGAGGCGTTGATAACTTGGCGTTGGGTCATTCAATGATCCTTAAAACGATGTCATTCACACAGCAACCACGAATGGCATCCGAATAATGTGTATTCATGAAAGAAGATGGCACGAACTGCGCGGTCTCGCCATGTCCCCCACTTGACGATGAAAAGATGAAAAGGAGCCCCAGCATAGCTAAATCCCTCGCGCAGGCGATAATGGCCCGCAGTCTTTTTGTCTCAGACCCCTTTTTACCATTGAAGCTCAGGAAACCCGACGCAATGTTCGAAATCCAGCCCATGAACGCCGAGACCTACCGGCAACAGACGCGGCGCAGCACGGTCATCATTGCCCTGATCTTTCTGGCGCTGGCGATGGTGTTGTCCACGGCGGCGGTGGCTCTGTTCGGCACGCCGGGGGGCGACAATCTGCAATTCAACGTCGGTGGCGTGTTTGTTGCGGTGCTGGCGATGGTGGCGCTGATGCGCAAAGTGTTCTGGCGCCAGGAATGGATGGCGCCGGCAGTCTACAGTTGGCAACTCAAGCGCAGCCTGATGAGTGTTACCAATGTCATGCATCATGTAACGACGGCCGTGGAAAAGGGCGACCCGGTTGCGATGAAGCTGTTGCGTTTCTACCATTTGGGGTTGAACCAGATGCATCAGCTCGATGGCAACTCCAGCGACCACAGCCAACTGATCCGCGAAATGGATCAGCACAGGGAACGAATGCAAGCGCTGGGCATCGATACCGAACAGACGCGGCTGGATCCGGCGTGGCTGGAGGCGGTAAAGCAGGCGTCGCGCTAACATCGTTGCGAGCCTGGATCAGGCATAGTGCGCAAAAAAGGCGATTCAGGAAGGTTCGCCCAGTCATAGACCCTCAGGGAGCAACATGGGACATCCGTCGATCAACGATCATATTGAAATGCTCCGGCCAACCGTGACCCGGCTCAAGATCCGCTCGGTGGTGATCCTGCTGGTCGCGGTGTGCCTGTCGATGACGGCTATCGTGATCTGGGAAGCCTGGAGCTCGCGCCAGTACTACCTGCATGACAAGGAAGTGGCGATGTCCAACCTTGCGCAGACCCTGGCATCGCAAGCTCAGGCAACGATCAAGCAGGCCGACACACTGCTGTTCACCCTGGTCGATCGTCTGGAACACGATGGTGTGGATCAATCCCGGCTGCCGCCCCTGCTCAACGCCCAGCGCAGTGAGTTGAGCCAGCTCCATGGCTTGTTCGTGTTCGACGAAAAAGGGCAGTGGATCGCCAATTCCAATGGCGCCGGCCAAACCGGCGTCAACAACGCCGACCGCGAATACTTCATCTTCCATCGCGACAACCCCAGTCGTGGGCCGCACATCGGGCCGTCGATCAAGAGCCGTTCGAGCGGTGAATGGATCATGACGGTTTCGCGCCGGGTCAATCATCCCGACGGCAGCTTTGCCGGCGTGGCGCTGGCGTCGATTTACCTCAGTCATTTCCTGCAGCTCTACGACAGCATCGACATGGGTAGCAATGGCGTGATCAACCTGATCGCCGACAATGCCACCATTGTCATTCGCAGACCCTTCAAGGAGACGGAGATCGGCACCAGCCTCGCCAAGAGCCCGTTGTTCACCCAGTTGCTGCCCAGGGGCGGTGCGGGTACTGCCACGATCACGTCGATCATCGACGGTGTCGAGCGGGTGACGGGGTATCGCCGGGTCGAGGGTTATCCGCTGATCGTTTTTACCGCGCTGAACAAGGATGAAGTGCTTGGCAGCTGGCGCAAGGAGACGCTGCTCAGCGCCGGCATCGTCACGCTATTGTTGAGTTTTCTCAGCGTACTGGGATTCCGGCTTATCAAGCTGATGAAGCAGCAGAATGTGGTGCAGGTCGAGTTGCTGGACACCCAGGACAAGCTCCTGGAAGTCAATCGCAACCTCGAAAGCCTGGCCCTCAAGGATGCGCTGACGGGGCTGGCCAACCGGCGTCTGCTCGACGCTTTCATCGATGCCGAAATGGGGAGTGCCCGGCGCAGTCAGTCCGAGTTGGCGCTGCTGATGATTGATGTCGATCATTTCAAACCGTTCAACGATCGCTATGGTCACCTGGCCGGTGATGAGTGTTTGCGCAAGGTCAGTGCGATCATCACGGACAACATCAAGCGCCCCGGAGACCTGGCCGCCCGCTATGGTGGCGAAGAGTTCGCCGTGGTGCTGCCCGGTACCGACTACGTGGGGGCATTTCTGGTGGCCGAGAAAATCCGTCTCGCGGTGCTACAGGCCGAAATTGCCCACAGCGACAGCCCGGAAGGCAGCGTGACTGTCAGCGTCGGCGTGTGTGCCGGCAATGCCGCTTCCCTGGTCCGCCCCGAAGACCTGATCGGTGCGGCAGACAAGGCGCTGTACGTGGCCAAGGCCAGTGGCCGGAACATAAGCGTGATTGCCAACTGAGCGTCGGGTGTCAGGCAAACCGGTCCGTTCCCTGGACCCGTCGGGTCAGGCGCGAGACGTCCTGCATCAGCCGCGTCGCTTCGTTGACCAGCAACTCGCCCGCCGGGATCAGTTGCAGACGGTAGCGGCGACGGTCGAACAGCAACGCATCGAAGCGCTCCACCAGTTGCCGCGCCGCATAGGATACGGTCGACAGCATGTGTTCAGTCCTTGGCGGGTAGTTGAAGATTCAGGCGGCCCATTGCCGGATCAATCGAAGATAGACCAGCACGTTGATCACCAGCACCACGGCGCCCAATCCCAACTGAATGCCGGGTGTCAGGCCCGCCGGGTAAATGACCGGCCAAACGTAATGCTCGATGAATCCACCTCCATAGCCGGTTTGCCCGGCCCCATGGCGCATGCGGTTTTCCCAGTCGGTCAGCGGGCAGGGCAGGTGGAAGAACTCCACCGCCATACCCCACAACGCGGCGGGCGGATGCCACCAGATCAGGGGGCGCCATTTGAGCACCAGCAACCCGCCGAACAACACGAACACAATGAACAGCAAGTGAAACAGCATCAGCCCATCGGCAGCGATTCGGTACAGCATGTCGGTGCCCCTGATGGCTGAACGAATCGCTTCATGGTACTCGGACCGGTGGCGGGCGCTCTATCGATTGTCGCGGCCCAATGCGCCGAGCACGCCTTTCAAACGCTCGGTCATCGATTCACTGCTGCGTTGCATCGGTGCACGCAATTCGTCACCGATCAAGCCTTGCAGGGCCAGCGCGGTTTTCACCGGGGCCGGGTTGGGCTCCAGGAACAGGCTGTTGATCAACGGCAGCAAACGGAAAAACGTGGCGCGGCCATCGGCCAACCGATTGTCGCGGATCTGCCGGTGCAACTGCACGAACAGTTCGGGGTGGGCATGCGCCGACGCGGCAATCGCGCCTTTGGCGCCCAGGCACAGGGCATTGAAGATCTGGTTGTCTTCACCGCACAGTACGTCGACATAGCCGCTATTGAGCAAGGCGAGGGTGTTCGAAAAATTACCGCCGCAATCCTTGATGGCGACGATGCGCTCGTGGGCGACGATGTTGAGCAGGGTCGCCTGTTCGAAGGCCACGCCGGTACGGTAGGGGATGTCGTAGAGAATCAGCGGCACGCTGGAGGCATCGGCGACCGTGCGGAAAAACGCTTCCAGGCCGGCCTGGGAAGGGCGGATGTAATACGGCGCCGGCACCAGCAGACCCGCCACCGGACGCTTGAGGATCTCGCTCTGGAACTGCAACAACTCGGTCAGGTTGTTACCGGCCAGGCCCATGACCACTCGATGCGCCGGCACCAACTCCAGCACCGCATCGAGCACCGCCAGTTGCTCATGTTTGCCCATCGCCGCCGGCTCGCCCGTGGTGCCGCAAACGATGAGACCGTCGACGCCTTTTTCCAGCAGATGGCTGACCAGCCGCCGCAAGCCGACAAAATCGATGGCGTCGTTGTGGAACGGTGTGACCAGTGGAACCCAGATACCTTGAAACGCTGACATGCATTTTCTCCTGATGGTTGACCGATTTCGTCACCGTCAGGGGCATGGAAGGAGAGTAAGCAAGGGGGCGGGGGCCGTCGCGCTCAATGTCCTGTCAGCTCATCTGACGGGACAGCGCGCCCCGGTCACATGAGCGACTGTTTCTTCGATTTGAGGGCGTGCGCAACGCAACCTTGCGCCTTGGCAATCAAGCCAATGACGGAAGAATCGAGATTGAAGGTTGCGGACATACTTGCTTACACCCTGAGTGAGGCGCCCAGTTTTAAAAGCCGGCGCGCCGTTTGTCAATCACGAAAATCAGCGAACTCGGCGCGCATCCGGCCATTGTGCTTGGCCTTGTAGAGCAGGTGATCGACCTGTTCGACGAATTCCAGGGCCGTGGCATGCATCGATGCCGTGGTGGTGCCGACGCCGAGGCTGACACTCAGCAGCTTCGACACGTTCGAGAATTCATGGGGGATCTGCTGCTGGCGAATCAGGTGCAGGCATTTGTGCGCCACCAGCCGTGCGGACTCGGCATCGGTTTCCGGCAACAGCCAGACAAACTCTTCACCGCCGATCCGGGCGATGAAATCCCGTGGCCGGTTCGCCGCCAGGGACAAGGTTTGCGCGACGCGGCGCAGGCATTCGTCGCCCTTGATGTGGCCGTAATGGTCGTTGTACTGCTTGAAGTAATCGATATCCAGCACGATCACCGACAACGGCAAGCCGGTGCGCTGGGCAGTGTTCCACTCGCGCTCCAGCACGGTGTCGAACATGCGCCGGTTGGCGATGCCGGTCAGGCCGTCCTGGAAGGAATACTCTTCGAGCTGCTTTTGCAGGCGGATCAGGTGCTCTTCGGTTTTCTTGCGCTCGCTGATATCGAACATGAAGCCCACCAGCGCCTCGACCTCACCGTCCTTGCGCACCACATGCACCACATCGCGGATCCATACGTACTCGCCGCTTTGGGTGAGTGCGCGATAGTCGGCCTCGTGATCGATACCGGCCCGGGATTGCGAGACGCAGAAGTCCATCACGTAGTCGCGATCATCCGGGTGCATGCGCTCGACCCAGTCGTTGACCGAGGCCCAGCTGTCCTGTTTCCAGCCCAGCAGTTCTTCGATCTGTGGCCCGATGTAGCTGAAGGACATGGTTTTCCAGTCGATGCGCCAGGGAATCGCCCGGGTTGACTCAAGCAGGGTTTTGTATACGTCGCTGTCGGCTTCGACTGAACTCATGAAGGGCCTGGCCTCGAAGGAAAATGCAGCGCCATCATGTTGCTACCACATTGGCGAATCAAGCTGGCAGCCGATGAATGGCACCCGTCATATCAGTGAGCAAGATTGTTCAAGCCTTTGGCCGCCACAGCTGGCAAAGTCTGGGGTCTTTCCCTGTCTGCAGAACGTTATGTCCAACTCAACCATGCCGCGCAGTGCCTTTCTGCGCGGCGCCGTGGCGATCATGCCGCTGTCCCTGGCCACCGCGCCCTGGGGCTTGCTGGCCGGCTCCATGGCCATCGAAGCCAACCTTACGCCCCTGCAAGGCCAGGGCCTGTCGGGCATTGTGTTTGCCGGTGCCGCGCAATTGGTGGCGATCGGCATGCTCAAGGGCGGTGCCGGGATTTTTTCGATCCTGCTCACCACGTTGCTGCTGACCTCCCAGCATTTGCTTTACGGGATGAGCCTGCGTTCGGTGATTTCGCCATTGCCGGGGCGCTGGCGTGCGGGCTTGGGTTTTTTACTCACCGACGAGCTGTTCGCCCTGACCAGCCAGCACGACAAACAGCAGTTCAACCGCTGGTACGCCCTGGGCGTGGGCCTGACGTTCTACATCGCCTGGAACCTGTTCACCCTGGCGGGCATTGTGCTCGGCAGCAGCATTCCCGGTCTTGAGCACCTGGGCCTGGATTTCTCCATCGCGGCCACCTTCATTGCCCTGATCACGCCAGTGGTACGCAACGTACCGACCGTGGTTTGCGTGGCGGTGTCGCTGTTCTGCTCGGTGCTGTTCAGTTACTGGCAATGGGGCTCGGCGCTGGTGCTGTCGGGGCTGGCGGGCATGACCGCCGGGTTTGTCTGCAATAAATTCTACGGTGGACGCACATGATGGTCTGGGCAGTGATTGTCGGAATGGGCGTGTTGGTGTTCCTCAACCGCTATGTTTTTCTGGAACCGCGACTGCCGGTACGCCTGAGCAGCAATGCCCGGCAGTTCCTGGGGTTTGCCGTACCGGGCATGTTGACCGCCATCTGCGGGCCGATTGTGTTCATGCCGGAAAAACAGCTGAATCTGCACTGGGACAATCCCTATCTGATCAGCTCGCTGGTGGCGGTCGGGCTGGTGCTTTACACGCGCAATACGTTGCTCAGCATGCTGTTGAGCATGGGGTTCTTCTTTTTGTTGCGCTGGTGGCTTTGAGCGGGGCAGGGGGATCTGTTCTACGCTTAAAAGTGGTGACCGATCCCTTCAGGAAGAGAGGTGAACATGGCCAATGAACCCAAGCAACCGGACCCGGAAGAAGACGAGGACGAACCCACGGAAGAAGAGATTGAGAAGCAGAAACGTTCGGTACCGGACTGGAAACACCCTGACGACGGTAAGGAACTGTCAGAGCCTGACCGCAAGTTCTGATCAGCCAATACGACAAGGCCCCGCCTTCAAGCGTATGTAGTCTTCTGTAGCAGTTGCCGAAGGCGACGTTCGGCTGCGAAGCAGTCGCAGACCTGTCAACTCAGTACATCAGAGCCAACACGCATCCCACAGTGGATAATCATGGACTCGCTCAACCAGTCCCGCCCGAATTGGATTGGCAATCACATATCGAGCAAGATTTTTTACATCTTCCTTTCGGCGAACCGCTCGATCATGGTAACCCTTCTGCCACAAGCGCCCTTGCCGTTCCAGCGCTTGATTGACGGCCAGGCTACTGCGGGATTTGATTCGGCACATCAGCTCGGCCAATGTTTTATCCCGCAGTTGCACCAGGCAATGCATATGATCTGGCATCACGACCCAGGCCAGAAAATCAACCCAACCTTCCTCTTGCGTATGGCTCAACTCCTGGACAACCAGTCTACCCATTCGCCAATCGGTAAAAACCGACTGCCGTTGATGAGCCACCGTGGTTACCAGATAAATGCGTCCCGGCTCTGAAAAGCGACCAATGCGCAGATGACCGGCATTCGAACTGACAGGCATTCCATTGCCCCTTATCTGCTGAAAAGAGGCTTGGAATCTACCGCGTTGCAACCCGGTTTGGTTGACGCCTATCGCAACTGGATATGACTGCGCGCGACCGGCTTTTTGTAGCAGTTGGCGAAGCCTGCGTTCGGATGTAACGATCGTCATTCAGTCATCCGGATTGCCAGTCGGGTGCATTGCAACGCCGGTCTGCGACTGCTTCGCAGCCGAACGCCGCCTTCGGCAGCTGCTACAGGGCCCGTGCGCGACCGGCTTTTACGTCTTTCAGGCGGTGCTTTGTCGTTATTGACAGTTTCATGGAACTTTATTGATTAGCGCAGCACCCTGGTTCCTGACATTGCCAACGCCCTTGTCAACCTTGTACCACTCAAATACGTCACTGACCTCGCCCTGGGATAACGCCATTTCCTCGGCTCGTTCCTTGGGCGTGTCCGGGTCCAGCCATTCCCGCGCCAGCTTGGGCGAGAACACCACCGGTCGTCGGTCATGCACGTCAAGCAGTCCACCTGCGCTGTCGGCGGTGAGGATCACGAAGCCGTCGTGCTCCCGGTGAGGGGCTCCGCCGATGGGGTACTGGCCGATGACCGCGCAGAAAACCGGGGCGTGATCCCGTCGACGGATCAGCCAGGGTTGCTTCGTCGAGTCGCCGCTATCGACCCATTCGAACCAGTTATCAATCGGGCAGATTGCGCGATGGGGCCAGATTGTCCGGAAGTACGGGCCGTGGGCGACTTTCTCGACCCGGGCATTGATCGGCTCCGTGCGATCCGTCGCCCAGTGCGGACGCCAACCCCAACGCACCGCGTCGGCGTGCAGGCGCCCATTCTCCAGATGCAGCAGAGCGAGTTGCGTGGTGGGTGCGGCGTTGTAGTGTGCCAGGGGTTCGTTGCCAACGTGGTTGATCAGCGCGTCGGGGATGCTCAGCACCGCCACGAAGTCGTGAATCCCGCGGTATTGCGACAGTCGTCCGCACATGGCCTGACACTCTGGTTGAGCATTTTTTTCAGTTTAGTTGGTGGCAACGAAACGGGCTTGGCAAGCACTGGAACCAAACTCTGTGTACCTTATCCAACCTCGGCCCGCCGTTTCGATGCGGGCCGATGACGGATGAACGGGCGAAGGATTCTTGCCAGTTGAAGTATCGACCTTGATGGTCTGGCCCAAGGCAAAAGATGAAACAGTTGTTCAAATGTTTAATGGTGTGCGCCTTGGCAGTGGGTCTGCTGGGCTGTATCGCCGCACCGATTGAAATGACTCCTCAGACCGAGCAGCGTCTAAATACGCAACCACCGATCCGGTTTCTGCTGACCTTCGATGACGGTCCCAGTGCATCGAGCTGGTGGAATCCGACCGTCACGGTGCTTGAGAGCCTGGCGCAAAACCCGCTGCAACCGGGCATCAAAGCCGTGTTCTTCGTGCAAACCCGCGCTCCGCGGGCCGGTGGCAGCGAGCTGGGCCGGGACATCATGCGGCGCGAACATGCCGAAGGTCACATTCTGGGGTTTCACACCGCCACGCCCTGGCACACCAACCATCGCTCGCTGGAACCGCAAGAACTCGAGCAGTCCCTGACCGATGGCAGCGCCGACATTGCGGCGATCACCGGTGCCCCGCCAATCCTGCTGCGCCCGCCATTCTGGAACTACGACAAACGCACCTTCGCCGCTTATCAGCGGCATGGCCTGCACGTGCTGCTCACGGACTTGAGCGCCAATGACGGCAAGATCTGGGGCTTCAATGCTAGCCCCCGACGCCGGTCGCACATGCTGCGCTCGATGTCTGAGGTACGCGAACGCATTGCCCGCGGCGAATTGCCGGTGGTCGATGGAGTGATTCCGGTGGTGGTGACGTTCCACGATCTCAATCGCTACACCGCCCGACATACCCGTGAATACCTGCAGATTCTGCTCGACAGCGCCCGGGAGACCGGGGTGAAAACCGCCGACAAGCCGTTTTACGACGATCAGTCGGCGCTGCGGCGGGCGGCCATGGCGCGAACCGTGCGCGACGATTCGCAGCCGGTCGAGTTGCCGGGGTTCTGGAACTGGATCTGGGGCGGGAACACCCATTGAAAACGTGCAGAAATGAGAGATGGAAAACACTACCCTGAATGATTTCCGGTGCAGAATCGGCAAAGTGTATCTAACCTGAAACGGATCCAACCCGATCAACTGTCGCCGAGGCAACGGCCATGGCCATGGTGCCTGTTTCAGTTCTTTGCAACATCGTGGAGTCCGGTTTTGAACCGCTGTCGTGCGAATGCACGGAGAGTCTCGGAATGCTGCGTATCGAAGTCTGCGACCCCGTCACCGGGCGGGTTGAGCTGTTGATCAGCGGCGTCTCGACCGCCGAACTGACCAGCGTGCGCGCCATCTCTGATTTTGTCGGCAAGTTGCGTACCGGGATGAAGGCCGGGCGTCGGACGTTTTCGGGCTGATCACTGCTGGCAGGTCATCATTACCTTACGGCTCTGGCGGCAGCAGCTCATCAATCATCCGCAAACAATGGTTCAACCCCGGCGACACATCGCCAACCCGTCGGCTGAGTATGATCGGCGAGGTGGCGTTGTCTTCCAGCAGCGGGGTGAAGCCGATGTCGTCGCGGTGCAGCAATTGCACCGAGGCCGGTACCAGCGTGACTCCGATTCCTGCCCCCACCAGACCGATCGCCGTTTGCAGTTCGTTCGTCCATTGCGCGACGTGGATGCTCACGCCGTAGGATTCGAACAGGGCAATCACATGGTCGGCGTAACTCGGCCGTGGATTGCCGGGGTACAGCACAAAGGGTTCCTTCGCCAGTTCCCGCAAGCTGATGGGCCCGGCGAGCAACGGGTGGCCGGCGGGCAGGGCGGCGACCAGACGGTCTTCGGTCAGCACGGTCTGGACGATAGCGGGGTCGTCAATGCGGATGCGGCCGAAGCCGATGTCGATTCGTCCGGCCTTCAGCGCCTGCACCTGCTGCAAGGTGGTCAGTTCCGACAGCCCCAGCTCCAGCTCCAGCGGCTCGCCGCTGCGTAACCGCCGGATCAGTTCCGGCAGCACGCCATATAAGGTCGACGGCGCAAAACCGATACCCAGCCAGGTTTTCTCACCCAGCCCGATACGCCGGGTGTTGTCGCAGACCTTGTTCAGTTGTTCGAGCAGGGCGGTGGAGTGCTCATGGAAAAACCGCCCGGCGTCGGTCAGCTTCAGCGGTCGGCCGCGCTCCAGCAACATCACCCCCAGTTCATCCTCCAGTTGCTGGATCTGCCGGCTCAAGGGCGGTTGGGCGATGTGCAGCAACTCGGCCGCGCGGGTGAAATTGAGGGTTTGGGCCAATACCTGGAAGTAACGCAGGTGCCGCAGTTCCATGGAGCCTCCAGTCAATCAGTTGCATACCTTTAAGGTATCAAGTCAGACCAATTCTATATTGGCTTCAGGAAAAAAGCCGTACGAGAATCGATTCCAGAACTTCAAGAACCTGACGGGTATCGAAATGCTTGCAACAGCCATTGAGTCGATCGAGACGATCATCGTCGATCTGCCAACCATCCGCCCGCACAAGCTGGCGATGCATACCATGCAGAACCAGACCCTGGTGATCATTCGCGTGCGTTGCGCCGACGGCATCGAAGGCATCGGCGAGTCCACCACCATCGGTGGCCTGGCCTATGGCAATGAAAGCCCGGACAGCATCAAGACCAACATCGACACGCACTTCGCACCGCTGTTGACCGGCCAGGACAGCAGCAACGTCAACGCCGCCATGTTGCGCCTGGAACGCAGTATTCGTGGCAATACCTTCGCCAAATCCGGTATCGAAACCGCGCTGCTCGACGCCCAGGGCAAACGCCTGGGCCTGCCGGTCAGCGAATTGCTTGGCGGTCGTGTTCGCGATGCGCTGCCGGTGGCCTGGACCCTGGCCAGTGGCGACACCGAGAAGGACATCGCTGAAGCGGAAAAAATGCTCGACCTGCGTCGCCACCGCATCTTCAARCTGAAGATCGGCGCCGGTGAGGTCAACCGCGACCTGGCCCACGTGATTGCGATCAAGAAAGCCCTGGGTGACCGCGCCAGCGTGCGGGTCGACGTCAATCAGGCCTGGGACGAAGCGGTGGCACTGCGGGCTTGCCGGATTCTGGGAACCAACGGCATCGACCTGATCGAACAACCAATCTCGCGCAACAACCGCGCCGGCATGGCTCGCCTCAACGCCATGAGCCCGGCGCCGATCATGGCCGACGAATCCATCGAGTGCGTGGAAGATGCGTTCAACCTGGCCCGCGAAGGCGCGGCTTCGGTGTTCGCCCTGAAGATTGCCAAGAACGGCGGCCCACGCGCTGTATTGCGTACAGCCTGCATCGCCGAAGCGGCCGGTATCGCCCTGTACGGCGGCACCATGCTGGAAGGTGGCCTGGGCACCATGGCCTCGGCCCATGCCTTCGTCACCCTGAACAAGCTGGCGTGGGACACCGAACTGTTCGGCCCGCTGCTGCTGACCGAAGACATTCTCAGCGAACCGCTGGTGTATCGCGATTTTGAACTGCATGTGCCGAAAACGCCGGGTCTGGGCCTGAGCCTGGATGAAGAGCGCCTGGCGTTCTTCCGCCGCGACAAGACCATTCATCAAGCCTGAGGAGAGCATTATGCTGTTCCACGTAAAAATGACCGTGAACCTGCCGGTCGACATAAATCCGCAAGCGGCCGCCACACTCAAGGCTGACGAAAAAGCCCTGGCCCAGCGCCTGCAAGAGCAAGGCAAGTGGCGCCACCTGTGGCGCATCGCCGGGCACTACGCCAACTACAGCGTGTTCGATGTCGACAGCGTTCAGGAACTGCATGACCTGCTGATGCAATTGCCACTGTTTCCGTACATGGCCATCGAGATCGACGCGATGTGCCGGCATCCTTCTTCCATCCGTGACGATGACCGCTGAGCCCAGCCTGTTCAGCGCGCTACGCTAATAATTACAAGATGAGGAACCCAGCAAAATGAACGTCAAGATTTCCCACACTGCCGAAGTCCAGAAATTTCTCGAAGAAGCCAGCGGCCTGCTCAACGACGCCGGCAACCCACGGACCAAGGCACTGGTCTACCGCATCCTGCGTGATTCGGTGAACATCATCGAAGACTTGGCCGTGACCCCGGAAGAGTTCTGGAAAGCCGTCAACTACCTCAACGTGCTGGGCGCGCGCCAGGAAGCCGGGTTGCTGGTGGCCGGTATTGGCCTGGAGCATTACCTCGACCTGCTGATGGACGCCGAAGACGAGCAGGCCGGCAAATCCGGCGGCACACCGCGCACCATCGAAGGCCCGCTGTACGTGGCCGGTGCGCCGTTGTCCGAGGGCGAGGCGCGCCTGGATGACGGCGTCGATCCGGGCGTGACCCTGTTCATGCAAGGCCGCGTGTTCAACACCGCCGGCGAACCCCTGGCCGGTGCCGTGGTGGATGTCTGGCACGCCAATACCGGTGGTACCTACTCGTATTTCGATACCACGCAGTCGGAGTTCAACCTGCGTCGCCGTATCGTTACCGACGCCGAAGGCCGCTATCGTTTCCGTAGCATCGTGCCGTCGGGTTATGGCTGCCCGCCGGATGGTCCGACCCAGCAACTGCTCGATCAACTGGGCCGTCATGGCCAGCGTCCGGCGCACGTGCACTTCTTCATTTCCGCGCCGGATCACCGCCACCTGACCACCCAGATCAACCTCGACGGCGATCAGTACCTGCACGACGATTTCGCCTACGCCACCCGCGACGAACTGATCGCCAAAATCACTTTCAGCGACGATCAGCAGCGTGCGGCGGCCCATGGTGTGAGTGGACGTTTTGCTGAAATCGACTTCGACTTCACCTTGCAGTCGTCTGCCCAGCCTGAGGAGCAACAGCGCCACGAGCGGGTCCGCGCACTGGAAGACTGATTGGCCTGATTCCCTGTAGGAGCGAGCCTGCTCGCGATGGACGTTAACGACCGATGATGCAAGCTCAACTGTTGAGTCAGCGCAGCAGAGTATTCGACCACGCCGACCCTTACGCGGTGTCGGGCTACGTCAATCAGCATGTCGGCAACCATTGCATCCTCATGCCCCGTGCGGGACGGCCGCTGGCCAGTCTCGACCACCGCAAATTCGCCAGCCTCGACCTGTGCCGCATCAGCTACGGCGCCAGCGTGCGAGTGACGTCGGGCGCACTGGAGAACATCTATCACCTGCAAGTGTTGCTGCGCGGCAATTGCCTGTGGCGCGGGCATGGCCAGGAACATTACTTCGCCCCCGGCGAGCTGCTGTTGATCAATCCCGATGATCCGGTGGACCTGACGTACTCCAACGATTGCGAAAAATTCATCCTGAAGATTCCCACCCGGTTGTTCGAGTCCGTTTGCGATGAGCAGCGCTGGCAGTATCCGGGACAGGGCGTGCGGTTCCTGGAGAACCGCTATCAACTGGGCGAGCTGGAAGGTTTCGTCAACCTGCTGGCGATGATTTGCCAGGAGGCCGAGGCCAGCGAGCAGATCCCCAGGGTGCAGGAGCATTACGCGCAGATCATCGCCAGCAAGATGCTGAGCCTGATGAAAACCAACGTCTGCCGCCTCGAACCGGGCTCGCAGACGGCCACGTTCGAAGCGATTGCCGATTACATCGCCAATAACCTCAAGCAGGACATCGACAGCGAAGAGCTGGCGCGCCAGGCCCACATGAGCCTGCGCTCGCTGTATGGCCTGTTCGAGCGCAATGCCGGCCTTACACCGAAAAACTACCTGCGCCAGAAACGCCTGGAACGCATCAACGCCTGCTTGAGCGACCCGACCTGCAACGTGCGCAACGTCACGGAAGTGGCGATGGACTACGGCTTCCTGCACCTTGGCCGGTTCTCCGACAGCTACCGCAGGCAGTTCGGCGAGTTGCCGTCGGACACCCTCAAACGCCGGCATTGACCGTAGCAGCTGCCGAGCCTGCGAGGCTGCGTTCGGCGGCGTAGCCGTCGTAAATGGGCTCACGCTGTAATTCAGACAGTCCGCGTTTTTGCGGTTGGCGAGCGCTTCGCACTCGAACGCAGCCTCGCAGGCTCGGCAGCTGCTACAGACAATTCACCCTGCACAAAACGGATAAAGGTCTGCACCCCGCGGATATTCCAGTCTGCCCCCCCGTCCTAGCATGGCCCTGCCTGAACAATAACAATGGAGGCGGCGGCCATGACCCTGCGACCCGAATATTTGCATTCCCTGCTTGAAGACGATCCCGAGCAAGGCCTCTATCGCTGCAAACGCGAGATGTTCACCGACCCGCGGTTGTTCGATCTGGAGATGGAACACATCTTCGAAGGCAACTGGCTGTACCTGGCCCACGAAAGCCAGATCCCCAACATCAACGATTTCTACACCACCACCATGGGGCGCCAGTCGATCTTCATCGCGCGCAACAAGGACGGTGTGCTCAACGCCTTCATCAATGCCTGCAGCCACCGTGGCGCGACCCTGTGCCGGCACAAGTCCGGCAACAAGAGCTCCTACACCTGCCCGTTCCACGGCTGGACCTTCAACAACTCCGGCAAGCTGCTCAAGGTCAAGGATCCGGCCAACGCCGGTTATCCTGCGAGCTTCAACTGCGAAGGCTCCCACGACCTGACCCGCGTGGCGCGTTTCGAGTCTTATCGCGGCTTCCTGTTCGGCAGCCTGAAAGCCGATGTGCTGCCGCTGGTCGAGCACCTTGGCGAGTCGGCGAAGATCATCGACATGATCGTCGACCAGTCCGCCGATGGCCTGGAAGTGCTGCGCGGTTCGTCGAGCTACATCTACGAAGGCAACTGGAAACTCACCGCCGAAAACGGCGCCGATGGCTACCACGTCAGCTCCGTGCACTGGAACTATGCCGCCACCCAGAACCAGCGCAAGCAACGCGAGGCCGGCGACAGCAACCCGACCATGAGCGCCGGCAGCTGGGCCAAGCAGGGCGGTGGTTTCTATTCCTTCGACAAGGGCCACATGCTGCTCTGGACCCGTTGGGCCAACCCCGAGGACCGTCCGCTGTACGAGCGTCGCGATGAGCTGGTGCAGGATTTCGGCAAGGCCCGCGCCGACTGGATGATCGAGAATTCACGCAACCTGTGCCTGTACCCCAACGTGTACCTGATGGACCAGTTCAGCTCGCAGATCCGCATTGCCCGGCCGATCTCGGTCAACCGCACGGAAATCACCATTTACTGCATCGCCCCCAAAGGCGAAAGCGACCACGCGCGTTCCAGCCGGATTCGTCAGTACGAGGATTTCTTCAACGTCAGCGGCATGGCCACGCCGGACGATCTGGAAGAGTTCCGCTCCTGCCAGACCAGTTACCAGGGCAGCGTCACCACCTGGAACGACATGTCCCGCGGTGCCGAGCACTGGATCGAAGGCGCAGACGAAGCCGCCAAAGAGATCGACCTGCACCCGCTGCTCAGCGGCGTACGCACCGAAGACGAAGGCCTGTTCGTGCTGCAACACAAGTACTGGCAGCAGACCATGCTCAAGGCCCTTGCCGCCGAGCAGTCGAAACTGATCGCCGTGGAGGACGTGCAATGACCATATCCTTTGACACCGTGCGCGATTTTCTCTACCGCGAAGCGCGCTACCTCGACGACCGCCAGTGGGACGAATGGCTGGAGCTGTACGCACCGGATGCGACGTTCTGGATGCCATCGTGGGACGACAACGACGAGTTGACCGAAGACCCACAACGGGAAATCTCGTTGATCTGGTACGGCAACCGCACCGGCCTGGAAGACCGCGTCTTCCGCATCAAGACCGAGCGCTCCAGCGCCAGCGTGCCGGACACCCGTACCTCCCACAACATCAGCAACATCGAGCTGCTCGAACAGGCCGACGGTTTGTGCAAGGTGCGTTTCAACTGGCACACCCTGAGCTTTCGCTACAAGACCGTCGRCAGCTATTTCGGCAGCAGTTTCTACACCCTCGACGTGCGCGGTGAAAACCCGCTGATCCTGGCCAAGAAAGTGATCCTGAAGAAC
This sequence comes from Pseudomonas sp. KB_15, assembly GCF_052114525.1. NCBI lineage: Bacteria > Pseudomonadati > Pseudomonadota > Gammaproteobacteria > Pseudomonadales > Pseudomonadaceae > Pseudomonas > Pseudomonas sp. KB_15. Next base: position 24,548 of record NZ_JBFREX010000046.1, read on the forward strand.
GACTATGTTCGTCAGGTCATCGATGTTTACCACCTGTGAGGCGGCCGTCATGACCCATTCCATTGCATTCAATTTCGAAGACGGCGTCACCCGGTTCATCGACGCCAATGCCGGCGAAACCGTGGCCGATGCCGCGTACCGCCAGGGCATCAATATTCCGCTGGACTGCCGCGACGGCGCCTGCGGCACTTGCAAGTGTTTTGCCGAAGCCGGCACTTATGATCTGGGCGAGGAGTACATCGAAGACGCCCTCAGCCCAGAAGAGGCCGAGCAGGGTTTTGTCCTGACCTGCCAGATGCGCGCCCGCAGCGACTGCGTGGTGCGGGTGCCGACGTCCTCGGAAGTCTGCCGTACCCGCCAGGCCAGTTACGACGCGACCATCAGCGCCGTGCGCCAACTGTCCGACAGCACCATAGCGCTGTCGATCAAGGGCGAAGCCCTGAGCAAACTGGCGTTCCTGCCGGGGCAATACGTAAACCTGGGGATTCCCGGCAGTGAGCAGACTCGTGCCTACTCGTTCAGCTCGTTGCAGCGTGACGGCGAGGTCAGTTTCCTGATCCGCAACGTGCCGGGCGGCTTGATGAGCAGTTTCCTGACCGGCATGGCCAAGGCCGGCGACAGCATGAGCCTGGCGGGGCCGTTGGGCAGTTTCTACCTGCGCGACATCCGTCGGCCGCTGTTGCTGCTGGCCGGTGGCACCGGGCTGGCGCCGTTCACCGCGATGCTGGAGAAGATCGCCGAGCAGGGCAGTGATCATCCGCTGCATTTGATCTACGGCGTGACCCACGATTTCGACCTGGTGGAAATCGACCGCCTCGAAGCCTTCGCCGCGCGCATCCCCAACTTCACCTTCAGCGCTTGCGTCGCCAGCCCCGAGAGCCAACATCCGCTCAAGGGCTACGTGACCCAGCACATCGAGCCAAAGCATTTGAACGATGGCGACGTCGACGTCTACCTGTGCGGCCCGCCGCCGATGGTCGAGGCGGTCAGCCAGTTCATTCGCGAGCAAGGCATCGCGCCTGCGAACTTCTACTTTGAGAAATTCGCCGCCAGCGCGGCTTGAGTTCTGCACAAATTCCCTGATTGGCAAAGATCCAATGTAGGAGCGAGCCTGCTCGCGATGAGGCCGGAACATTCAGCATTGATGTCGCCTGTGAGGCCGCTATCGCGAGCAGGCTCGCTCCCACAGGACCGCGTTTGGCCTGCACTTTCTTGATTGGCCGGAATTATTTGAGGTGTCCATGAACCGATTTCACGAAAAAGTCGCACTGATCACCGGCGCCGCCCAAGGCATCGGGCAGCGGGTAGCCGAGCGCATGGCCGCAGAAGGGGCGAAGCTGATCCTGGTGGACCGTTCCGACCTGGTGTTCGAAGTGCAGCAACAGCTCGCATCGACCACTCAGGTGTTGGCCCTGACCGCCGACCTCGAGCAATACGAGGAGTGCAGTCGAGTGATGCAAACCGCTGTCGAGCGATTCGGTCGCCTCGATGTGCTGGTCAATAACGTCGGCGGCACGATCTGGGCCAAGCCGTTCGAGCACTATGAAGCGGCGCAGATCGAGGCCGAGGTTCGCCGTTCGCTGTTCCCGACCTTGTGGTGTTGCCATGCCGCGCTGCCGTTCATGCTGGAACAGGGCAGCGGGGCGATCGTCAACGTCTCCTCCATTGCCACCCGCAGCCTCAACCGCGTGCCCTACGGTGCGGCAAAGGGTGGGGTGAATGCCTTGACCGCTTGTCTGGCGTTCGAAACCGCCGGTCGTGGCGTACGGGTCAATGCCACCGCTCCTGGCGGTACCGAAGCACCGCCGCGACGCATACCCCGCAACGGTGCCGAGCAGAGTGAGCAGGAAAAACTCTGGTATCAGCAGATCGTCGACCAGACCCTCGACAGCAGTTTGATGAAACGCTACGGCACCCTGGATGAGCAGGCGGCGGCTATTCTGTTTCTGGCCAGCGACGAAGCGTCCTATATCACCGGCATGGTCATGCCCGTGGGCGGCGGCGATCAAGGCTGACGCGAGCGACAGACAACCCCATCGGCAAACGGAGACATGGTGATGAGTGACAAACCCACGATCGTGCTGGTCCATGGTTTCTGGGGCGGCGCTGCCCATTGGAACAAGGTCATCGTCAAATTGCTCAGCCGGGGTGACACGCACATTCGTGCCGTCGAGTTGCCGCTGACTTCGCTGGCTGATGATGCCGAGCGCACGCGCAAGATGGTCGCCCAGGTGCCCGGTCCTGTGCTGTTGGTGGGGCATTCCTATGGCGGCGCGGTGATCACTGAAGCGGGTGATATGCCGAATGTAGTCGGGCTGGTGTACATCGCCGCGTTCGCGCCGGACGCCGGTGAAAGTCCCGGCGGCATCACGCAACGTCATCTGCCTGCGGCAGCGGCTAACCTGACGCCAGATAGCGACGGTTACCTATGGGTCAAGCCTGAGCTCTATCACGAAAGCTTCTGCCAGGATCTGCCGGCGACCGAAGGGTTGGTCATGGGCCTCACCCAGAAAGCGCCGCTGGCGAGTACCTTCGGTGACACCATTGGCACGGTGGCCTGGAAGAAAAAGCCATCGTGGTATCAGATTTCGACCGCAGACCGGATGATCGCGCCACAGAACCAGCAATGGATGGCCGAGCGGCTCAACGCCCGGGAGATTCTGACCTTGAACGCCAGCCATGCGTCATTGGCGTCGATGCCCGCCGAAGTGGCGGCATTCATCGACAGGGCAGCGACGGCGCTGGCCAAGGGCTAGGGTCCAGGTGCAACCCGAATCGGGAATTTCCATGGCGATGTCTGGTCGGTATTTTGGAGAAGGGTGGGTGTAAGGTAAGCAAGTCAACCTGATATCACTGCCCATGAGGAGGTGACTATGAGCGTTCCGATGCTGAACAAAATGCACATGAACGGTTATGACGTACTCAGTGTGAACAACGGCCCCTGGCGGGTATGCACCCAGGGTGACCGACTGGGTTCATTTGACAGTCGGGAAGAAGCTCTGGCGTTTGCCGCGTCGCTGCCCGGCTACAGGGCTCGTGCCGGCAGGCCTGCGCGCAGCCATCAAGCTAAGTGAAGCCCCGGTTCTACGGCAATCTCCTGTAGGAGCGAGCTTGCTCGCGATGGACTCAAGCGCGCCGAGTTTAGCCAGGAAACACGCGTTATCGTTAGCGACCATCGTCGGAACGCCGCCCGGAGCAAGCTCGCTCCTACAGGGCGCTAATAGCCACCGCCACCGCTGGGGCGGGAGGGTTCTCGGGCCTTTTGCTGCATGTGGCTCCACTCCGCGCACGTCATAAAGCTCTTGTGGTCGACCATGCCCCGACCGTCAAAGCTGACATTGAACGTTTGCTGATGGCCGGCCTGAGTCAGTTTGTAGTCAAAGCACGTACCGGGTTCGACGGTGCGATCGGTGACCGCCAGGGGCTGGCCACCGATTTGCCGGACTTGCTCCTGGCTCATGCCGGTATTGACTTTCGCAACCAGCGGCTGGTCCTGGTAGATCGAGTTGGTGCTGCAGCCTGCCAACGCGGTCAGTGCGACGACCAGCGTGGATAGAGGCCTGTTCATGGCAGCGCTCCCGCTATTGAGCCTTGTTGCGGCTAATGACCTTGGCTTTCACTTCCTCGGCATAGCCGGACAGTTTTTCTTCATCACCCTGAAACAAAGCACACAGTTTTTGAACGGCTAGCGCGTCTATGTCGTTCCCGAGCAGGCGCAATTGCTGCTCGATGCGCAAAAGCTCCACGGCCGACCAGCGCAAGTCTGACGCAAGCCCTTGCAGATCACGCCGAAGTTCCTGCTCCGATTCGTTAAGCCACATGATGACCTCCTGAACTCTGCACACCGGAATTTTAGACCTGTTTACCGGACAAGATGTTGTATTCGTCTGAATCAGCGGGGTTCCCTTTGGTCGGGAAAACAACGCGAACGTGAAAGTACGCTGCCCTACTCAAGAAAGATGGATGGCTTTTCTGAACTTAAGGAACTAACGGGGGGAGCCGATATCAATGTCAGTCGCTGAATCGTTGGGGATGGATGTGCGGACGACGGCAAGCTACATTTTCTTTTTTCGAATTCAAGGAAGCCACATGCGGATGTTGATGGGGGGATTCGTGCTGGCGTTGCTGGCCGGGTGTTCGTTGCCGGCGTCACTGGTACCGGGCGAGCCGAATGTCAGCAAGCACAGTGAGAAAACGCCAAAAGAGTATGCGGCGTGCGTTTTGCCTGCCTGGCAAAAGGTAGTCTCGAATACTACCCAGGTTTCGATATCCAACGGATTCCGGATCACCGCGCCGAGTGTGATCACGGCCGACGAAGTGGTGGATATCGTGAAGTACAAGAACGGCAGCCAGATTTCGCTGTATCAGGGGCCACCTTGGGCCAAATCCGACGACCTGCGCAAAATCGTGCGCGACTGCTTGTAAGCGCGAGAGAGTGAAAATCAGGGCGTCACACCAGCAATAACGTGGCGGCGCAGATCCTCGGTGTCGACCCGATGCACTGCACGCGTCTGAACAAATAATCCCGCCCCAGTCCTCCTGGGCGGGATTATTTTTGCGCGCCATTTGCCTGCGTGAAATTTACAGTGTATTTTTTCATGAAATTACAAATACAAAATTTCATGAGGCCATATGTTTCAGCAATCCACCCGGCATGTCGCCAGTTACTACGCCCATACCTGCGCCGATCGCCTGCTCAATCGAGCCGCACTGGAAGGTGAGCAAGACACTGAAGTGCTGATCATCGGGGCCGGTTTCAGTGGATTGCACACGGCTTTGCGCCTGGCGCTGGCCGGCAAGCGCGTGACCTTGCTCGAGGCCAGTCGGGTGGCCTGGGCCGCTTCGGGGCGCAATGGCGGGCAGGCGATTCTCGGTTGGTCGTGCGACATGCCACCGCTGGAAGCCGCATTGGGCTATGAGCGGGCGCGGCGTCTGTGGGACGGCATGCGCTGGGCGGCGCGCGAACTGCGTGATTTGCCTGGCCGGCATGAGTTCGATTGCGACTACCGCGCCGGCCATCTCTGGACCTCGGTGATGCCGCGTCGGGTAGGCCTGCTGACCGAGTGGCAGCACGAGGCCAGCCACAAGTGGGGCCACGACAAACTGCAATTCATCCCCCGGCAACAGCTGCCGGAATGGGTGGCCAGCGAGCGTTATCAGGCCGGCCTGTTCGACCCCGAGGGCGGGCATTTGAACCCGCTGAAACTGGCCCAGGGCCTTGCCGATGCGATCGAGCGGGCCGGTGGCCGCATCCACGAGCAAAGCAAGGCGCTGAGCTATGGCGAGGAAGGCGACGGGTTTGTGGTGACCACCGAGCGCGGTCGTATTCGCGCCGACGTGCTGGTGCTGGCATGCAACGCTTACCTCGATCGACTCGATCCGCAACTGGCGAGTTGCGTGTTGCCGGTCGGGACTTATCAGGTCGCGACCGCGCCGCTCACGAAGGAGCAAGCCACCGCGCTGCTGCCGAGCAACGTGTGCGTGACCGACAACCAGTTCGTGCTCGATTATTTCCGGCGCACCCCGGATAACCGCCTGCTGTTCGGCGGTGGTTGCACTTACCTGGGCGGGATGCCCAAGGACATCGCCGCCGCGACCCGGCCGTTCCTGGAGCGCGTGTTCCCGCAACTCACCGGCGTCGGGCTGGAGTTTGCCTGGGGCGGACATATCGACCTGACCCTCAAGCGCACGCCGGATATCGGGCGGCGGGGTGATCTGTACTGGATGCAGGGGTATTCCGGGCATGGCGTGCTGCCGACACTGGCCGCGGCGCGGGCGGTGTCCGACGCGGTACTCGGTCAGCCCGACGAACTGTCCCTGTACCAAGGCCTGAACAACGGCAGTTTTCCCGGTGGAAAATACCTGGCCGCGCCGCTGGAAGCCATCGGCAAGGCCTGGTATCGACTGCGCGACAGTATTTGAAGCGACACTTTTTGGAAGCCTCTGGATGGACATGCAAGAAGAAATCTCGGCGCTGGCGATCCTGATCCAGGACCTGCGCAAACACAAAAAGTACACCCTGAAGGAACTGGCGGACAAAATCGGCCGCTCGGTCGGTTTTCTGTCCCAGGTCGAGCGCGGTCTGTCGCGCCCGACGGTGGCGGACCTGACCGCGATCAGCGAAACCCTGGGGGTGCCGACCACCTATTTCTACAGCCTGCCCAAACCCATGGCGTTGTCCTGGGTCACCCGCCCGGACGAGCGCCGCACGCTGTACTACGCCGATGGCATTACCGACATCCTCGTTTCGCCAAAAATGCGCGCGTCCTTTTCGATGCTCGAAAGCCAGCTTGAGCCCGGCGCCAGCAGCGGCGACCGGCACATGAAGGACAGCTCGGAGCAGGGCGGTTACGTCCTCGAAGGGGAGTTGACCCTGTGGCTCGACGACAACGAACCGGTGACCCTGCATCCCGGCGACAGCTTTCAACTGGCCAGCCATGCGCACTGCCGCTACGGCAACCTGTCCGACCAACTGACCCGCGTGCTTTGGGTTTACACCTGACAACAACAAGGAACAAAACGATGGATGCCGTGTGCTCTGATCTGCTGGCCGAGGTTCGCAACTTCCGCCACTGCAACCCCGAAGTGCGTTACGTCGACCTGATCTCCCTGGACATTCCGGGGCATTTCTATGGCAAGCGCTACCCGATCGAGATGCTGGAAAAAGTGGCTGCCGGCAGTGTGCTCAAGCTGCCGCAGAACTGCGTGCTGCTCGGCACTCAGGGCGGGTTGTTCAAGATCGGTGATTACTGTTTCAACGACGGCGACCCGGATGCGCCCCGTCGTTTGGTGCCTGGCACGTTGAAGCTCGTGACCTGGGAAAAGCAGCCTCTGGGCCAAATGCTGATCACCTCGGATGGCACGGAAAAACCCATCGAATTCGAACCTCGTGAAGTGTTGGCGCAGGTGCTGGAACGGCTCAAGCGCAAGGGCATTTTCCCGGTGGTGGCCTTCGAGCTGGAGTTCTACCTGTTCGACAGCCGCTTGAAGGACGGCTTGCCGCAATTTCCCCGTGATGAGCTGACTGGCGATGCCGATGATCAGCCGAACATGCACATCGAGCGCTTGTCGCGTTTCGCCCCGGTGCTCGATGAAATGGTCGAGACGGCGCGAGCGCAAGGCATTGATGCCACAGTGATCACCGCCGAGCTCGGCCCGGGTCAGTTCGAAATCAACTTCGGCCATTGCGATGACGGCCTGCGCGCCGCCGACTGGGCGGCCCTGTTCTGCCGCAGCACCCGGGGCGTGGCGCTCAAGCACAACTACCGCGCCAGCTTCATGGCCAAACCCTACCTGCAGCACCCCGGCAGCGGCATGCACGTGCATGTCAGCCTGTATGACCAGGCCGGCAACAACCTGCTGGCGGCGAACGGCCAGCGGGCGCTGCGCCATGCCGTGGCCGGTTGCCTGGATGTGTTGCCGCACTGCATGCCGGTTTTTGCCCCGAACCACAACGCCATGCGTCGCTTGAGTGGCACGGTGAACGTCGCGTCCCGCGCCAGTTGGGGCTTTGAGGATCGCGATGCTTGCCTGCGCGTACCGGACTCGGACGTCAAAAACCTGCGCATCGAACATCGCCTGGCAGGCGCCGATGCCAACCCGTATCTGGTACTGGCGGCGATTCTGGTGGGGTTGGAGCAAGGTCTGGAAGGGGAGCGCGAGCCGATTGCACCACTCAACGAAGACCGCAGCAGTGGCATCGATTTTCCGTTGGAAATGCTCGAAGCGGTGCAGTCCATGCAAAGTCACTCACAGCTGCGCGAAGGCTTGGGGGCGGAGTTCGTGGACGTCTACTGCGAAAACAAACGTCAGGATCATCTGGCATTTCTGCATGACATCAGCGCGCGGGAGTATCGCTGGTTTCTCTAGTCGACCTTAGAAAATATGTGGATATTGAAGGGGTTAGAACGTTTAGTAACTGGATAGTGAATAAAAATATCTTGTTACAGGGTGAAATATTCCGTAATATTCGCGCCGCGTTCACCACCACGGTTTATGCATTTTTAAATCCCAGGCGTCCATCAGCTGCCTGGGATTTTTTTTGCCTGGAATTTGGTGTGCATGGCGTAGCCAGCGAAGGCGGCTCGGAAGCCAATTGTTTTTCAGGGACCCTACCCGTATCTGCAGTCATGGCATTCAGAGTTTCGGCCTCGTCGCTGTGACGAAATCACCGCATTAATTAGGACATGATTGGGGCTGCGGCAAATGCAGCGGGGTCTTGATCGGGTATTCGGGGCTGCCGTAGGCGTAGCAGGAGGTGGTGACCTGAAGCTCGTCGCAGGGCAGGAAGTGCACGGTGAGGCCGCAGGTTTTTTGGCCGGTGTAGTCTGGGATGGGGACTACTTTGGTGTGTTGGCGTTTTTGCGCATTCACTTTTTGCTTCCACGCAAAGTACTTGGGCCTATCAGCAAAACCAGGAAAGTCATCGGAATAAGCCACTCCTGTCTCCCAATCAACCCGCACCGACATCCCCGGCTTCCAGCGAGTCGGTACAATGTAACAACACCCCCCACCGCCACCTTGGTATGGGCCAACAATGTCGATACCCGACCGACCATCCACGCTGAAGCGGTTGATGGCCCAGTGGGTGTGATTGATGGCTTCGAGAGAGCTGGCCTCGGCGTTTTGCAGGAGCACGGCCGTAATCAAGCCCGCTAGAGCCCGGATCGGCAGGCGACACGCAGTGCGATGGGACATGGGTTTTGTTCCTTTTACCGAGTGTCGAACCACCGAGTCAGGCCTGTGCATCGTCTGCCTCGCCGAGCTTGCTGTAAAAGTCTTCCCAGATGGCGTCGATGGCCTGGTGGACCTCAGCCAGGCGCTGGGCATCCATGACGGGAGGTCGTGCCGCCAGGGCAGGTGCATAGCCTGGCAATGGCGTGCCGCTCGCCAGCATTGCCGCCTGCGTTTCGGGATTGAGCGCCAGTTCCCTGCGGCTGGCTTCACCGAAGAACACCATGCGTTCGCGAAAGTAGCTGCCCAGTGGTTCGCGCCCGAACGAATAAAGGAACCAGGCGCGAGAGTCGTGGACCTGATCATCGAACAGTGCACGCAGCAGTCCCGCCGGCTGATTGGCATTGCGGCTCTCGTCGACATTGCCACGGCTTTTTTCGTCCCAGTGATTGCGTTCACGCTCCGGAGGTGGAAACAACTCGCTGACCCTGGCCCGACCGGCGGCCTTCATCTGCCGGCATTCGACCCGCGCATCGGCGGTGATGATGCGCAGGACGGCTACAGACGGGGCGTTGGCCGGTAGTACTCGGCTCAGACTTGAGGCCAGGTGATCGGGATCGTGGTAGTTCGCATGGAACTCCTCGGCCGCTTCGCGCAATTGGGTTCTTGCAAGGTCCGGATCGAAATCCGGGATTCCGGGCGCCAGGGGCGTTTTCGGCGTGCGCCCGTCGCGTTCGCGGGCGCGTTGTTGGCGGCGGCTTTTTTCAATATCCGCCTGGGCTTTTTTACGCGTGGTCTCGGCGGTGGCTCGTGTGTCGGGATCAGCGTGGGTATCGCTCGCCTGGAGATAGAAAGCGGTCTTTCTCAGACTGGCAAAGGCATAGCGGTCGATGCGCCAGGCGGTGATCCAGCCGAGTTGCTCGCGCACGGCCTGTTCGAGGGTAATAGTGGATGGTAGCGGTTGGTATCGCTCTGTCTGATCGGTGGGTAGCGGTTGAGTAACAGATGGTAGTCTCAGTGTTAGTTGGCGCCAGGCGTTGAAGCGCGTAACCAGACTTGTAGAAACATCAAACTGTTGTGCCAAATCATCTTCCATAGCCCGCCAGAGTTCATCACGTAACTCTATTGGCAATGTATTTTTTGGTACTTTGAAGGGGGCCCCGAAAGCGAAGGCATCGGCATACAAATCATTCAGCGCGATCTGCGACAACAACAAACCATCGCCTTCAATGCTGTCCTTGTTACCAGCCTTTCCTTGATCCCCCGGCGGATACCCCCCACCCTGATCGGAATGCACACCCGGATAGATCACTTCCTCACTATTGACCGGGTACACACCGCTCTCACGCCGAATCGATTCCAACGGAAAACACAATCGCTGCTCATGACTGGCCACAAGGTGCAAACAGCGCTTGACCAGTCCGCCACCGGGTAACTCCTGATTGCCATCGGCCCAGCTCATATGACCGTTCGCACCCGGCACGATATCGGCGAAGCCCACCGAGGCCACGGTGTCCAGCAGCCCCAGGTACTCCACGCTGACGGGGAGCTCCAGTTCGCCCAGTTTCAGTGCTGGCGTATAACGCATCAGCTCATTCAACCAAGCGACAAAGGCCCGCGCCGCCGCCGCGCCACGGGAAAAACCATAGACAAACAGCTTGATACCCAAGAGTTTCGAGATACCGGGCTGCGGCTGACTCAAGGCGATGTGCAGTGGTTTTTCAATGGCCTTGAGCTGCTTGCGAAACTCGACGCGGCGGTTCGTCTGCCCCGTCGCCCACTCCATGCCCGGTACCGTGCCCATGGCCTTGACCGCCGCCAGCAGACTGGCGTCGTCCAGCCGTGGTTGGCCCAGCGCGCGGCGCAGGGCATCGATGATCATCAGTAGGCCCCAGTTGATCCGTTCCTCGCCGTACCAGGCGCCGGCCAAACCCAGCGTGGTGTAATCCAGATCACCGACTTCCGCAAAAGGCGTCCCCACACCGGGCATGTAGTACTTGAAGTACTGGCCATAGCCCGTACCCGCGGCATCGGTCAGGTGCTGGGCCCTGGCGTTGTGCGCAGTGCCGCCGGCATGGCCGTCGCCGATGCTGGCGCGGAACAACCGGGCAATATTGGTCGGGTGGGGCGGAGTGGATTCGTACAGGTCATTGTTGAGGTTATTGCCGGTGCCGTCGAAGAACAGGCTGATGTGCAAGGACTTGCAGCATGGCCTCAGCACCCGGCGGCCGGCGGCCACACACAGGGCATCATGGTAGTCACTCTCCTGCTGGCGTTGGCGCGAGAGGTTCTGCTGGACCTGATAGGCCTGGCGGGGCAAACGCCCTTCCAGCGGGAACGCTGGCGGATAGCTGACGAGGGCATGTTTCACTTCGGACATGATTGCGGCTCCGGCAAATGCAGCGGTGTCTTGATCGGGTAGTCGGGGCTGCCGTAGGCGTGGCAGGAGGTGGTGACCTGGAGCTCGTCGCAGGGCAGGAAGTGCACGGTGAGGCCGCAGGTTTTTTGGTCGGTGTAGTCCGGGACTGGCACGACTTTGCTGTGTTGGCGTTTTTGAGCATCGACTTTATCTATCCATGCCAAGTACTTGGGTCGATCGGCAAACCCAGGGAACTCGTCGGCGAGATCGCTCACTCCACTGGCACCAGTCTCCCAATCAACACGCACTGTCATCCCCGACTTCCAGCGCGACGGCGCGCTGTAACAACACCCCCCACCCCCGCCCTGGTACGGCCCAATGATGTCGATCCCCGAACGACCCTCAACGCTGAATCGATTGATGGCCCAGTGGGTGTGATTGACTGCTTCAAGCGTGCCAGCCTGGGTGCTTTGAGCGAACAACGTACCGACTAGAACGCAGAACAAGGACAGCGGAAACGTAGCGAATGACAATCTCGGCATAAGCCGTTCGACGCGATGGGTGAAGAGGTGACCAGGGCGTTTGCTGCCGGGGAAGGCGAGGACATCGGGACCATGGTCAAGGTTACGGCCCCAGCGTTTGAGGCGGCTGTCATCGAAGGAGGTGGACAGTTGGGTGAGCATGGTCAGGCCTTCCTGGTCTGAATGGGGCGAGCAGGAAGAGCTGCGTTTGCGCCCCGGTCCTGGGGCTGCATAGCTTTGGCGAAGTTGATTTAGTTAGAAATAGGACGTTTCCGTGTGCTTTGTAGGATGCATCCGGTAATTAGCCTGCTACGTTGTTGCAGGCTTAACGCCTGAGGAGCTGCGCGCCTTTCAGATCCCATCCCTCGATGATCAGTCGAGAACTATCGCTCCTGACGGAGCGATAGTCGAAATACAAGGAGTTGCCGCAGGCTGCGATCTTTTCCTGTCACCCGTTTATCTTTACGTCACTGAATCCAACACTGGCGCACGCTTGCCAAGCTTCATCAGCCAGTAATAACTCAACGCCGGCACCAGCAACCCGACGATCCACGCCAGATCCACCCCGTCCAGCGCCGTGGCCACCGGGCCGACATACAGCGTGGTGTTCATGAACGGAATTTCCAGGGCAATCGCCAGCAGGAAACTGCCGCAGGCAATCCGGTTGACGCGCCCGTAGATCCCGTTGAGGTCGAAGATGTCGTCAATTTGGTATTGGCCTTTGCGCAGGCAGTAGTAGTCCACCAGATTGATTGCCGTCCACGGGATCAGGAAGTAGCTCATGAAGAAGATGAAGTTCAGGAAGAAGTTGATGAAGTCGTCCTGACCGATGGTGCACAGGGCCGTGGCCACCAGGCTGATCAGCAGCATGAACACGCCGCGCACGCGCGGCGTCACCTTGAGTCGGGCGAAAGGTTCGATCACGGTGATGGTCGACATGAACGCGCCGTACAGGTTGAACACGTTGATCGACACCTGGCCGTAGACGATGAAGGCGAACAGCAGCACCGCGCCAGCGCCGAACAAACCGGCGACATGCCCGCCGACGTTGCTGGAAAAGTCGCCGATGCCGACGCTGAGAATCGCCCCGAGAATCATCATCCACGCGCCGCCGCTGACCGTGCCGGCGTAGCTGTACCAGAACACCTGGGCGGTCGGCGTGCTGCTCGGCAGGTAGCGCGAATAGTCGGCGACGTAAGGCGCGTAGGACAGCTGCCAGGTCACGGCAATGCTCACCGCCACCAGGAATTTCGACAACGAGAAGCCTGTCGGCAACCATTGTTCGGCCGGGATCGGCAACTGCAAGGTGAGCACCGTGGCGGCCACGAACACCACCAGCGACAGGATCGACAGCAGCTTCTGCAAGCGGTGAATCAACCGATAGCCATAGAGGGCGACAACGAAGCACAACGCACCGATCAGGTAGATGTTGCCGGACATTGGCAGCGGGCTGACGGATTCCAGCGCCTGGGCCGCGAGCAAGGTGTTGCTGACGAAGAAGCCCAGGTAAATCAGCATCACGAACAGCAGCGGCAATACCGCCCCCAATACGCCGAATTGCGCTCGGCTCTGGATCATTTGCGGAATGCCCAGCTTCGGTCCCTGTGCCGAGTGGGAGGCCATGAAAATCGCCCCCAACAACGAGCCGATGATGATCGCCAACGCACTCCAGAACAGGTTGAGCCCCATCACCACCGGCAACACACCGGACGCGATGGTGGTGATGTTCATGTTGGCGCCGAACCAGATATAGAACAGCGAGCCCGGCTTGCCGTGGCGTTCGGTTTCGGGGATGAAATCGATGCTTCTTTTTTCGACTTGCATGGCGATCACTCCTGAGTCCGGACGAGACGGGATTGCAGACGGGCGATGGTGCCGGGCAGCTCATGGGGCTGGTGGGCAAACAGGTCCGGACGCTCGGGGATCAGGCTGGCGTAATCGAGTTGTTGCAGGGCGCGCAGGCATTGTTCAGTCGTGAGGATTTCCAGCGAGTAGACCCAGTTGGCCATGATCAACAACGCCGAGTAGTGCCCGGCCAGGGTGGTCGTGGTGCAGGCATCGCTGACCAGGCGCACTTGATAACCGAGGGCGAAGGCGTCGAACACGCTGGTGAGCACGCAGACGTCGGTCAACACGCCACAGATGATCAGTGTGTCGACCTCCAATGCCTTGAGTCGAGTGTCGAGGTCGGTGCGGTGAAAGGCGCTGTAACGGCCCTTGTCGATGATCAATTCACCGGATTGCGGCATCAGCGACTCGATGATTTCCACTTGCCGGGTGCCGGCGCGGTAACTGCCGGGGCCACCGTCGGCAGCCAGGGGTTCGCCGGGGGGCAGGTCACTGCCGTCGGCCTGATTGATGTGGCGGGTATAGATGACAGGCATCCGCTGGCGACGGGCTGTCGCGAGCAGGGCGGCGGTATGGGCGACTACCGTGGCGAAGTTTTCGAGGACGAAACCGTCCTCCTGTTGCATGTCGATGATCAACAGCGCGCTGTTATTGTTCATTGGGCAAACCTGATCAAAGGCGAAACACGATGCACCGTACGCGCCATGCAATGGCGAGACGCGGGGTGCGTGATTGGCTGTTCGGGTGGGCTCAGTGAACTATTTGCCAGAAGCCGTTCTGCTTGGCCGAAACGCTGGCGCGCAGGCGCTTGAAATGCAGGTGCGAAGCGGTCCATTCACCGCGCAGGTAAGCCCGCGCGGCGCCGGAGGGAAAGGCGAGTGATGGGAGACGACCAGTCATCATTGGAATCGACTCTTGTGGGGGCGAACCTGCTCGCGCAGGCACATCAATCCCTGTGGGAGCGGGCTTGCTCGCGAAAGCGCCGGGTCAGTCAACATGGATGCTGGCTGTGATGACGCCTTCGCGGGCAAGCCCGCTCCCACAGTTGAGGTGTGCTGACCCTCGGCCTCGCATCCGGGAGCAGGGCGGCACAATCAGCGAAACGCTGGCACCACATGCTTGATAAACAGCTCCAGGGATTTTTTCTTCTCCGCGTGGGGCAGGCTGTTATCGCACCAGAAGCTGAATTCGTCGACCCCCAGTTCCTGGTAGTACTTGATGCGCGGAATGATTTCTTCCGGGGTGCCGATCATGGCGGTCTTGTGCAGGCTCTCCAGTTCGAACTCAGGGCGACCGGCGAATTTCTCTTCCGGGCTCGGCGCGAGGAAGCCGTTGACCGGGGTGGTTTTGTTGCCGAACCAGGCATCGAAGGTGCGGTAGAACTTCGAGATCGCCTTGGCCCCGACTTCCCAGCCTTGCGGATCGTCGGCGGTGTGCACGTGGGTGTGACGCAGCACCATCAGTTGCGGGCGCGGCACGTCCGGGTTGTTGTCCAGGGCGGCCTGGAATTTGTTCTTCAGGTCGAGGACTTCTTCGTCGCCTTTCATCAACGGCGTGACCATCACGTTGCAGCCGTTGGCCACGGCGAAGTTGTGCGAGTCCGGGTCGCGGGCGGCGATCCACATCGGCGGGTTCGGCTGCTGGATCGGCTTGGGCACGCTGGTGGAGGTCGGGAATTTCCAGATGTCACCGTCATGGGCATAGTCGCCGTTCCACAGTGCACGCACCACCGGAACCATTTCCCGCAGCGCCTGGCCGCCGGAGGACGCCGGCATGCCGCCGGCCATGCGGTCGAACTCGATCTGGTAGGCACCGCGGGCCAAACCGACTTCCATGCGTCCGTTGCTGATCACGTCGAGCAATGCGCACTCACCGGCCACCCGCAGCGGATGCCAGAACGGCGCGATGATGGTGCCGGCGCCCAGGTGAATGGTGGTGGTCTTGCCCGCGAGGTAAGCCAGCAGCGGCATCGGGCTTGGCGAGATGGTGTATTCCATGGAGTGGTGTTCGCCAATCCACACGGTGCTGAAACCACCGGCCTCGGCCATCAGCGTCAGTTCGGTCAGTTCTTCGAACAACTGGCGGTGGCTGACGCTTTCGTCCCAACGTTCCATGTGTACGAACAGGGAAAACTTCATGACGCTTACCTCGGATCTGTTGTTGTTGGCCTGTCGACTGCGGGCCTGATAGTTATTGGTATACCATAATACGAAATGTCTGCAAAACATTTCTCTGCCGGCAACCCCGGGTTCTGTGGGAGCGGGCTTGCCCGCGAAGGCGGAGTGCCAGGCGACATCGATGTTGAGTGTGCCGGCCTCTTCGCGAGCAAGCCCGCTCCCACAGGGGATGCGGTGATATCAGAGGGTTCAGGCCAGAACGGGCAGGGCACCCATCTTGCCGTGGCAATACACCAGTGGCCCGCTGCTCTGCCGGGGCACGATCAGGTTTTTCACCGCGCCGACCATGATGGCGTGGTCGCCGCCTTCATATTCGCGCCACAGCTCACATTCGATGACCGCCGTGGCGTTGGCCAGAATCGGGTTGCCCAACTCGCTCAACGTCCACTCGATCCCTTGTGCCTTGTCCTTGCCTTTGCGCGCGAAGGCATAGGCTTCGTTTTGCTGGCCGCCGGAAAGCACGTGGATGGCGAAGCGTTTGTTCTTGATCAGGACCGGGTAGGAATCGGAGCTGTAGTTGGGGCAGAACAGCACCAGTGCCGGGTCCATCGACAGCGAGCTGAAGGCGCTGGCGGTCAGGCCGACGATTTGCCCGCCGTCATCCAGGGTGGTGATCACGGTCACTCCGGACGGGAACGAACCCATGACTTGTTTGTAGATGGCGGCATCGATCATTGGACGGTCCTCGGCGGGTGTGACGCGGTTTTTATGTGTTTGTAGGTCTGATGGTATACCGTAATACATCGATTGCAAGGTCTTTTTAGGTGACCCGATAAACGTACGGCTTTCGTCGGTAACTCAATGATTACGGGGCTTTCAGCTAGCCAGGTTTGGCGTGAATCGGGCAGGATGGCAGCTCAGATGCTTGTTCAAAGACCGGATCAGTCTTGTTTAAAGCTTGGAATACCATAATATGGTCGGCATCTGAGGGGCGACCAAAGAGTCCCCCCGGTTTGGCTTCATACAAAGATAAGAACAGACAAACTCGAGTTCATGCACATGTCCCAGATGTCCCGGCAAGATCCGTTGATCGAGAACCACACGGTCGACTACGTTCCACTCGCAGAGCGCCACGGGAAGGCCCGCGATCTTTTCACCCTGTGGTTCAGTACCAACATTGCGCCACTGCCCATCGTCACCGGCGCGATGGTGGTCCAGGTGTTCCACCTCAACCTGTTCTGGGGTTTGCTGGCGATTGCGCTCGGGCACATGGTCGGCGGCGTGGTGATTGCGCTGGCGTCGGCCCAGGGGCCATGCATGGGCATTCCGCAGATGGTGCAGAGCCGTGGTCAGTTCGGCCGCTATGGCGCGCTGCTGATCGTGTTCTTCGCGGCGTTGATCTACATCGGGTTCTTCATTTCCAACATCGTGCTGGCAGGCAAATCGATTGTCGGCATTGCGCCGTCGGTTCCGGTGCCGGCCAGCATTCTCATCGGTGCCCTCAGTGCCACCGCCATCGGCGTGATTGGCTACCGTTTCATCCACACCCTCAACCGCATCGGCACCTGGGTGATGGGCAGTGCCTTGCTCGCCGGTTTCCTCTATATCTTCGCCCATGACTTGCCGGCGGACTTCTTCACTCGCGGTGGGTTCAACCTGTCCGGCTGGCTGGCCACGGTGTCGCTGGGCATCATCTGGCAAATCAGCTTCTCGCCGTACGTGTCGGACTACTCGCGCTACCTGCCGGCGGATATCGGCATCACCCGGCCGTTCTTTGCCACCTATCTGGGTGCGACCCTGGGCACGATTCTGTCCTTTACCTTCGGCGCCGTTGCAGTACTGGCAACCCCGGAAGGCACCGAGGCGATGGCCGCGGTCAAGCAGTCCACCGGTTGGCTGGGGCCGATCCTGATGGTGTTGTTCCTGCTCAACATCATTAGCCACAACGCCTTGAATCTGTATGGCGCGGTGCTGTCGATCATCACTTCTATCCAGACCTTCGCCAGCCAGTGGACGCCCAGCATCAAGGTGCGCGTTGTGTTGTCGAGCATCGTGCTGGCGGGCTGCTGCGTGGTGGCGCTGGGTGCTTCGGCGAATTTCATTTCGCAGTTCATCGGCCTGATTCTGGCGCTGTTGCTGGTGCTGGTGCCGTGGGCGTCGATCAACCTGATCGACTTCTACCTGATCAAGCGCGGCCGCTACGACATCGCGTCGATTTTCCAGGCTGACGGCGGCATCTACGGTCGCTTCAACCTGCACGCGATCATTGCTTACTTCATCGGCATCATCGTGCAGCTGCCATTCGCCAATACTTCCTTGTACGTCGGGCCATACGCCAATCTGGTGGACGGCGCGGACCTGTCGTGGCTGGTGGGGCTGGTGGTGACGTGCCCGTTGTATTACTGCCTCGCAACACGAAACCAGTCGCAGGAAAGCCGCTCGGTAGAGCTCGGCTACACCGACTGAGGCAAAAGTGTTTGGTGTTCGTTTGAAAATGCCCGGCGCGTCGCCACAATGCTATTCGGTTAAGGATTCTGTAGGAGCGATATGGCGGCATTTCTGTGTTCGGCAACCGCTCAGGAATGCTTGAACACATTCAGGCCGCGTTGTACCGCCGGCCTGGCTTCGACCGAGTCGAACCAGCGCGAAAGTTGCGGAAGCTCTTTCCATTCCAGTCGATCACGGAACGCTGTGGCGATGGTAAATGCCGAAATGTCGGCCATGGAGAACTGCTCTCCGGCCATGAAACCGGCAGTCAGAAAACTTTCCGCGTAAGTCAGTTGCTCGATCACCCGCAGATCGATGATCGCCGCCGCCTTGTCCTGCCCCGCCTGGTGCAGAAAAAAGGCGGCATGGCTGGGGCCGATGACATCGGTCACGAAAAAGAAATAGCGGTCGATCACCCGGATGCGCGCAGGTCCCGGCTGCGCCGGTGCCAGCCGTCCCGGCGCCTTGGCATCGGCGTACTGGATGATGGCGTTGGACTGGTTGATGACCAGCGCCGGCGTTGTCCCGTGATCGACCAGGGTCGGGACTTTCCCGGCGGGATTGAGCGCCAGGAAGGCCGACCCACGATGCTCCTGTGCATACAGGTCGAGCCTGCATGCCGTGTAGGCGATGCCGGCTTCTTCCAGGGCAATCGCGGCCCGCAGACTGTTGCCAGTGCTGGCGCCGTACAGCTCGATTTGATCGTTCATGAGTCATTGCTCTTGTCGTGACATACAGGCAGCCACCGAACACTGCCGATGATGTCAGTATGGTGAAAATCCGCTGCACCGATATGCAAAAACAGTGATCGTCCATACCCCTGCACGACAAGGCTTATCCCTCCGCGAAAACTACTTTCACCGCGTTTGATAATAGCCTGCCGAAATGTTTTAAGAGTTTCACAAGCCAGTCAGTCAACCCTCACCTCGAACGATTCGCATCACTCATCGAGCGCGCCTGTTGTCGCGTTCGTGTTGAGCGTTGTTGCGTGGGCGGCAATCGGGCCCTGACTGGCGGTGAAACCTTCAAATAACGATAAGAAACACCCAGGAGCACCCTATGTTCAAACGCGCCATTCCCACCGCAGTCCTGCTGGCCACCGGTTCGCTGTGTGCACAGGCCGCCGATTCCGCAACCAATGGTTTTCTCGAAGACAGCAAGGCCAGCCTCTCGATGCGCACCCTGTACTTCAACAGCGACAATCGTGATGGCGCAGCGGATCCTTCGAAAACCGAAGAGGCGGCCCAGGGGTTTGTGTTGCGCTATGAGTCCGGGTTTACGCAGGGCGCGGTGGGGTTCGGGCTCGATGCCCAGGCGTTGCTCGGCATCACACTGGACAGCGGGGCAGGTCGCCACGTCGGTAGCGGCATGATTCCTTCGGACGGCGACGGCGCGGCCGACACCTGGAGCAGCTTCGGCCCTACGGCGAAAATGCGCCTTGCCAGAACTGAATTTCGCTACGGCACCTTGCTGCCGAAGTTGCCGATCCTGCTGGCGAACGATGCTCGTGTGTTGCCGCAATCGTTTACCGGCGCGCAGGTCACCTCGAGCGACATCGATGGCCTGACGTTGACCAGCGGTGTGCTGGAGCACGCGGTAGGGCGCGCCTCGACGGACCGTACAGGCTTGTCGGTCGCCGGCAGCACGCAGGACAGCAACAAGTTCTACTACGCCGGTGCTGACTACAACCTCACCAGGAATCTGAAGACCCAGTATTACTTCGCGCAACTGGAAGACTTCTACAACCAGAACTTTCTCGGCCTGACGCACATTTTGCCCATCGACAGCGCCAGCTCACTGACCACCGACCTGCGCTATTTCCGTACCACGTCGAGCGGTGCCAACAGCTCTGCCTCCGGCCGCGCACAAGGTTATCGGGTATCGGGTTACACCGACGACAACGACGGTGAAATCGACAACAGCACCTGGTCGGCGATGGTCACCTACACCCATGGGGGACACGCGGTCACGGTGGGGCATCAGCGCGTGGGCGATGGCAGCAACTTCGTCCAGCCCAACCAGGGCAGCCTGGTGGACAAAGGGGCGGGCGGCGGCAGTGTCTACCTGCCCACCGACAAGATGATCCAGAACTTTGCCCGGGCCGGAGAACAGACGAATTTCGGGCAATACACCTACGACTTCGCACCCTTGGGTGTGCCGGGCCTGAAAGCCTCGATCGCGTACTTGAAGGGCACGGACATCAAGGCGCAAAACGCCAGCGATCAGTCCGAGTGGGAACGCGACATGACCCTGGACTACGTGTTGCAATCGGGCACGTTCAAAGGGGTGGGGTTCACTTTGCGCAATGCCAGGTCCAATACCGATGCGGGCCGTAATGTGGACCAGAGCCGGTTCATCATCAATTACACGTTGTCGCTGCTGTAATCACGCACAACCCCCTGTAGGAGCGACGGTGCGGCGATCCGACCTGCTCGCGATGGCGGTGTGTCAGGCAACATTGATATCGAATGTGCCGGCCTCTTCGCGGGCAAGCCCGCTCCCACAAGGTACTGTGGCCGTCCGTGGGATTGGCATTCACTGAAGATCAAAACTGTGGGAGCGGGCTTGCTCGCGAAGGCGTCAGGTCAGTCGACACCTCTGTTGGATGTGCCGGCCTCGAGACGATGATCAATGCGGACACGTTTTTTGGCCGTTTGGATCTCCTTTTGGCCTGCCTCACGCTGTGAACCGGCCACGCCATCAGCAAGAATCAGACGCGGGTGGCTGAGTCAGCCACCCAGGTTGAAACCACAACCAGAATCTCCACTTCCTTGCCCTTGGTTATTTTCAAGACCGCTGCCGTGTACAGAACATAAAAACCATCGAACTCACGCCACACTTGGGGAAACGATCCATGGACTCAATGAAACGCATGCTGGGCGCCACCGTTTGCGGACTGTCGCTGCTGGCCAGCGCGGTGCACGCCGAACCGCGCGAATTGCGGGTGTACAACTGGGCGGATTACATCCTGCCTTCCGTGCCCAAGGATTTTGCCAAGGACACCGGGATCAAGGTGACCTGGGACACCTTCGACACCAACGAGTCCCTGGAAGCCAAGCTGCTCACCGGCAACTCGGGTTACGACCTGGTGGTGCCCTCCAACCAGTTCATCGAAACCCAGATCAAGGCGGGCGTGTTCCAGAAACTCGACAAGTCCAAACTGCCGAACTGGTCGCACCAGGACCCGGCGTTGCTCAAGCTGCTGGACAAGAACGACCCGGGCAACCAGTACGGCGTGCCCTACATGTACGGCACCGTGCTGATCGGTTTTAACCCGGCCAAGGTCAAGGCAGCGCTGGGCGAGAATGCGCCGGTGGACAGCTGGGACCTGGTGTTCAAGCCCGAGAACATGGAGAAGCTCAAGGCCTGCGGCGTAGCCATGCTCGACTCGCCGTCGGAGATCCTGCCGCTGGCCCTGCATTACCTGGGGCTGGACCCGAACAGCCAGAACCCGGACGACTACGAAAAAGCCAAGGCGTTGATGCTCAAGGTCCGCCCTTACGTCACCTACTTCAACTCCGCCAAGTACATGACCGACATAGCCAACGGCGATATCTGCGTAGCCATCGGTTACTCCGGCAGCTTCTATCAATTCGGCAATCGCGCCAAAGAGGCGGGCAACGGCGTGGTCGTCGACTGGCGCCTGCCGAAAGAAGGCGCGCCGATCTGGTTCGACACCTTCGCTATCCCGAAAAGCGCCAAGAACGTCGCCGAGGCCCACGAATTCCTCAACAACCTGCTGGACCCGAAAGTCATCGCGCCGATCAGCGACTTCCTCGGTTACCCGAATGCCAACAAGGACTCGCTGGCACTGATCGACAAGGACATCACCGGCAACCCGGACCTGACACCGACCAGCGAGGCATTGAAGACGCTATACGTCGTGCAGCCATTGCCGCAAAAGCTTGAGCGCGTGCGGACACGGGTCTGGACCAGCATCAAATCCGATCAGTAACACCGGGATGTTTATGTGAAATCCCTGTAGGAGCGAGCCTGCTCGCGAAGGCGGAGTGTCAGTCAATGCAGGTGTCGACTGATCCACCGCTATCGCGAGCAAGCTCGCTCCCACAGTTGATTGATACCGAACACAAATCCTGCGGATGACGAACATCCATTGTGGGAGCGGGCTTGCTCGCGATAGCGGTCTGACAGGCAATGAATGTGTCGACTGACCCACCGCCATCGCGAGCAAGCTCGCTCCCACAGTTGATTGATGCCGAACATACATCCCGTGGATGACAAAGATCCAGTGTGGGAGCGAGCTTGCTCGCGATAGCGGTCTGGCAGGCAATGAATGTGTCGACTGAACCACCGCCATCGCGAGCAAGCTCGCTCCCACAGTTGATTGATGCCGAACACATATCCCGTGGGTGACAAAGATCCAGTGTGGGAGCGAGCCTGCTCGCGATAGCGGTCTGGCAGGCAATGAATGTGTCGACTGACCCACCGCCATCGCCAGCAAGCTCGCTCCCACAGTTGATTGATGCCGAACACAAATCCTGCGGATGACGAACATCCATTGTGGGAGCGGGCTTGCTCGCGAATGCGGAGTGTCAGTCAATGCAGGTGTCGACTGACCCACCGCCATCGCGAGCAAGCCCGCTCCTACAGGTTGTACGGTGCAGGGCTCAGCGGAAGAATTCTCCGGGTGTTTCGCCGAACTGCTGGCGGAAGGCGGCAATAAACGCCGACGTAGAGTCGTAGCCACAGGCCAACGCGACGTCGGTCACTCGTTCGCCCTGTTCCAGTGGCGTCAGGGCGCCAAGCAAACGCAAGCGCTGACGCCAGGCGCGAAAGGTCAGGCCGGTGTCGCGCAGGAACAGGCGACTGAGGGTTTTCTCGGTGACACCGAATTTGTCGCTCCAGTGGCTGAGTGTGGTTTGTTGCTCCGGGTGCGACTCCAGGCTTTGAGCGATTTGCCGCAATCGGCTGTCCTGGGGCAGGGGCAGCATCAGGTCGATCTGTGGCGCTTGCGCCAACTGATCCAGAATCACCTGGGCCAACCGACCGTGCGGACCGTTCTGGTCGTATTCCACCGGAATCTGGCTGAAGGCACGGATCAACTCGCGCAACAGATCACTGACCCCCAACACATGACAACCTGGCGGCGCCCATGTCGAGACGCTGCAATCGATGTACAGGCTGCGCATTTCCGTGCGCGGCGAACTGAACACCCGGTGCGGCATGCCCGCCGGAATCCACACGGCACGCTCCGGCGGGGCGACGAAACGCCCGACGCCGGTCTGTATTTCGAGCACGCCTTGAATCGCATAGGAAAGCTGCACCCACGGGTGGCTGTGGCGCCGGGTCAGGGCGCGATTGGGCAGCGATTCGGTACGGCCGTAGAGTGGTCGTGGCAGGCTGGACAGCCCGGGAATACTGCGCCGGATACTTTTGTCTTGTCCTTTAGGCGGCATCGGTGGGCTCATCGGCGTTAGTCGGTAATATCCAGTCACGTTAGAGTCGCTTTCACGTACTGGCAACCCCCGGATGATCAACCCATGACTCGCCCCCGTCTGTTACCCGACAACTTCACCCTGACCCTGATCGGTGTGGTCACGCTGGCCAGCCTGCTGCCCGCCAGCGGTCAGGTCGCGGTCGGTTTTGGCTGGCTGACCAACATCGCGATCGCGCTGCTGTTCTTTCTGCATGGCGCCAAGCTGTCCCGCGAGTCGATCATTGCCGGTGCCGGGCACTGGCGCCTGCATTTGCTGGTGTTCAGCCTGACCTTCGTGCTGTTTCCATTGCTCGGCCTGGCGCTCAAACCGCTGCTGTCGCCACTGATTGGCAATGACCTGTACATGGGCATGCTGTATCTGTGTGCGCTGCCCGCCACGGTGCAGTCGGCGATTGCCTTTACTTCGCTGGCGCGGGGCAACATCCCGGCGGCGATCTGCAGCGCGGCGGCGTCCAGCCTGTTCGGGATTTTTCTCACGCCGTTGCTGGTGACCCTGCTGCTGAATGTCCACGGCGAAGGCGCCTCGACCCTCGACGCCATTTTCAAGATCAGCGTGCAGTTACTGCTGCCGTTCATTGCCGGGCAGATCGCGCGGCGCTGGATCGGCAACTGGGTGGCGCGCAACAAGAGCTGGTTGAAATTCGTCGATCAGGGCTCGATTCTGCTGGTGGTCTACGGCGCGTTCAGCGAGGCAGTGATCGAG
Organism: Pseudomonas sp. KB_15; assembly: GCF_052114525.1. NCBI lineage: Bacteria > Pseudomonadati > Pseudomonadota > Gammaproteobacteria > Pseudomonadales > Pseudomonadaceae > Pseudomonas > Pseudomonas sp. KB_15. The sequence goes on from NZ_JBFREX010000046.1 coordinate 48,714, forward strand.
GGCCTCTGGCACCAGATTCCGCTGCTGGATCTGGTTGGGCTGGTGGTGGCTTGCTGCGTGGTCCTGGCGCTGGTGTTGGTGGCTTCGACCGTACTGGGCAAGGCGTTCGGCTTCAATCAGGAAGATCGCATCACCATTCTTTTCTGCGGTTCGAAGAAAAGCCTGGCGACTGGAGTGCCGATGGCGCAGGTGTTGTTTGCCGGTAGCACCATTGGCGTGTTGATCCTGCCGTTGATGCTGTTCCACCAGATTCAACTGATGGTCTGTGCGGTGCTGGCGCAGCGTTTTGCCAATCGGCCGGAATCGATTCCGGAACTGATGGCTCAGGTCGATCCCTGATAATCCCGGAAACCTGTAGGAGCCAGCCTGCTGGCGATGGACTTAAGCGCGCCGCGTTTATCCAGCTCGCACGCGTTATCGTTAACGACCATCGCTGGCAAGCCAGCTCCCACAGGGGACCGCGCCCACGCTGAAACTGTAGGAGCCAGCCTGCTGGCGATGGACTCAAGTGCGCCGCGTTTATCCAGCTCGCACGCGTTATCGTTAACGACCATCGCAGGCAAGCCAGCTCCCACAAAAGACCGCGCCCACGCTGAAACTGTAGGAGCCAGCCTGCTGGCGATGGAGTCAAGTGCCCCGCGTTTATCCAGCTCACACGCGTTTTCGTTGACGACCATCGCTGGCAAGCCAGCTCCTACATTACTGCTTGTCCGTCGCCAATGGCGGGGTACGCGGCGGGATCATGCGTTTGTTCCCTGTCGACTCGAACGCCGATGCCAGGTGCAGCAACGACGAGTCGTCATAAGCGCGCCCGGCAAACGTCAGGCCGACCGGCATGCCGATGTCCGGCATCACGCCCATTGGCACGGTGACCGTTGGCACGCCGAGGTGACGGATGGCGAGGTTGCCGTTGGCGACCCATATACCGTTGCTCCAGGCGATATCCGCCGAATGCGGATCGACATCGGCATTCGCAGGCGCTACATCGGCGACCGTCGGGAACAGCACCGCGTCGAGTCCCAGGCGATCCATCCAGTCTTCCAGATCGATCTTGCGGGTCTTTTCAAGCCCGCGCAGGCCGTCCGGTACTGTGCTGATCTGGTCCCACGGCGTGATGCCGCGTTCGGCCATGCGCACGTATTCGTCCATGCCGGCGACCAGGTCGCCCTCGCGGTTGGGCAGGGTGCCCGGGTCGTGAGGGAAGATCAGCGGGCCGTCGACATCGGCCAGGCGATTCAGTTTCGGATCGCCGTTGGCCTGCAGGAAATCATCGAACGCCCAGGCCGTCAGGTCCCACAATTCGTGGTGCAGGAATTCCTTGGAGACGATGCCGCGATTGAACACAGTCGGCGCGCCAGGACGATCGCCTTCGCAATTGGAGACCAGCGGGAAGTCCACTTCGAGCACTTCGGCGCCAGCGGCTTTGAGGGCCTTGCGTGCCTGTTCCCAAAGGCCGATCACCGAAGGACGGGTGTTGATGCGCTGGCCGGTCGGGCCACCGATGCCCGGCGCTTCGGAAGTGCCCGCTTCAGGGTCGGCATTGATGTACATGCGCGGAATGCCGAACTTCTTGCCTTTGAGCGCATCGCTGTTTGCCGCCAGCGCGGCATAGGATTGCGGGCGTACCTCAGACGATTTCGGAATGGGCACCCAAGGCTGCAAGCGCCACAGGTCACCGCGGGTGTCCGGGTCATCGGCGACCACCACGTCGAGCACTTCGAGCAGGTCGGCCATGGTCCGGGCAAACGGCACGACCACGTCCATGGTCGGCGTCAACGGCCAGTTGCCGCGTACCGAGATCACCCCGCGCGAAGGCGTGTAGGCGCACAAACCGTTGTTCGAAGCCGGGCCGCGACCACTCGACCAGGTTTCTTCCGCCAGGCCGAAAGCGGCGAAGCTGGCCGCGGTAGCCGTGCCGGCACCGTTCGACGAGCCGGAGGCGAAAGGGGCGGTGAGGTAATCAGCATTGTACGGACTCTCGGCGCGGCCGTAGACGCCACGCTGCATCCCGCCGTTGGCCATCGGCGGCATGTTGGTCTTGCCCAGGCAGATGGCCCCGGCGGCGCGCAGGCGCTCGATGGTGAACGCATCGCGATAGGCGACCAGATCTTTGAAAGCCGGGCTGCCCGATGCAGCGGTCAGCCCTTTGACCAGATAGCTGTCCTTGGCGGTGTAAGGGATGCCGTCCAGCGGACCCAGCGTCTGGCCCTTGGCACGACGGGCATCGGCGGCCTGTGCTTCGGCGAGCGCTTCGGGGTTGCGAACCACGACCGCGTTCAGGGCGGTGGAGGTTTCGGGGCCATCGTAGGCATCGATCCGCGCGAGATAGGCCTGGACCAATTCAACCGAGGTGGTCTGGCCGGACTCGAGCGCTGCACGCAGCTCGGCAATGGAAACTTCGGTGACTTCGATCATGCTGCCACCGCCGATTGCAGGTGGAGGGTCCCAAACACTTCACTTTTCTCGAAATGGACTTTCATATCGTTATTCTCGTTGCACTGTGTGGCACGACAGGGTCGGGTGTTAAAAATACTGAGCACTATTTAGCATTAAACCGGGATTTTAGGAATCCGTTGTCCAATTTATCTTACAGGCGACAGAAAAAAGGCCACCACAACCCGACGTTGTGGTGGCCCGAGGGTGACACTTTAGCAGCGGCCCACCATTGTGGGCCATGGGGTCAATGCGCGCCGGCGGCCTTGTTCAGGTCGCTTTCGGCCCATTCGGTGTAGACGCAGGCATCGGCCGTGGCCCAGCGCACGCGCACCGGGTCGCCCGCCTTGAGCGGCATGCCGGCGGCGGAAAGCGCCTTGACCGTCATCGAGGTGCCACCCGAAGTGACCACGCTGCAGGTCTGGCTTTCACCGAGAAACAACACTTCCACGACCTTGGCCGAGACTTCGTTCCAGCCAGCGGCCAGCGGTTCGGCAACGGCCTGTTCGTTACTCAGGGCCAGGGCTTTTTCCGGACGCACCATCAGCAGCACGTCCTGACCGGTTTGCAGGCCGGCTGTGAGGCGGATCGACAGCGCCTGGCTTTCGAAAGTCGCCACCGCATTACCCTGGGCCTTGAGCTTGAGGAAGTTCGAGTTGCCGAGGAATGAGGCGACAAAGGCGTTCGGCGGATTCTGGTACAGGTCATAGCCGCTGCCCAGGCCAACGATCTTGCCGTGGCTGAAAATCGCGATGCGCTGGGACAGGCGCATGGCTTCTTCCTGATCGTGGGTCACGTAGACGATGGTGATGCCCAGGCGTCGATGCAGTTGGCGCAGTTCGTCCTGCAAGTCTTCGCGCAGCTTTTTGTCCAGCGCGCCCAGCGGTTCGTCCATCAGCAGGATGCGTGGTTCGTAAACCAGCGCACGGGCGATGGCGACGCGCTGCTGCTGGCCACCGGACAGTTGCGAAGGGCGGCGATGGGCAAATTGCTCAAGCTGCACCAGCTTGAGCATCGCATCGACCCGGCGCTCCCGTTCGGCAGTGGCCAGTTTGCGAATCGCTAGCGGAAACGCGATGTTGTCGCGCACCGACAGGTGCGGGAACAGCGAGTAGCGCTGGAACACCATGCCGATATCGCGTTTGTGCGGCGGCACGTTGATCAGCGACTGGCCATTGACCAGGATCTCGCCGCTGCTCGGCGTTTCGAAGCCGGCGAGCATCGACAGCGTGGTGCTTTTGCCGGAGCCGCTGGAGCCGAGGAAGGTGAGGAATTCACCGTCCTTGATGTCCAGCGAGATGTTGTCCACGGCGGCAAAATCGCCATAGTGTCTGTTCAGGTTACGCAGGCTGACCAGGGGTTTGTCATTTTGCTGCGCGGAATCTTTGATCACTGCACTCATGTCGTACTCCTGGCGCTCAAGCGCTGATTTCGTTGCGCCGGCGCAGAGCGGCGGCGATCACCATGACCAATACCGAGAGGCCGATCAGCAGCGTCGAGGCGACGGCGATCACGGGCGTCAGGTCCTGGCGCAGGGTGGTCCACATTTTCACGGGAAGGGTTTGCAGGGTCGGGCTGGCCATCATCACGCTCAGCACCACTTCATCCCACGAGACGAGGAAGGCGAAGAGGGCGCCGGCCACCATGCCCGGACGGATCGCCGGAAAGGTCACCTTGAACACCGCTTGCAGGCGCGAAGCCCCACAGATCACTGCCGCATCTTCAATTGACTGATCGAACAGCTTCAGCGAGTTGATGATCGAGATGATGGTGAACGGCAACGCGACGATGACGTGGCTGACCACGAACGCGAACATGGTCCCGGTGTAACCCAGTTTCAGGAACAGCGCGTACACCGCCACGGCGATGATCACCAGCGGCACGATCATCGGCAGGGTGAACAGGCCGTAGAGCATTTCCCGGCCGGGGAAACGTCCACGCACTAGGGCGAACGCGGTCGGCAGGCCCAGCGCGACGGCAAAGAACGTCGTCAGCACCGCCACCTTGAGGCTGGCCATCGCCGCGTTCATCCAGTCGGCGTTGGAGAAGAACTGGCCGTACCATTTCAGCGTCCAGCCCGGTGGCGGGAACACCAGCCATTGCGACGAGCCGAACGACAGCAGCACGATGAACACGATCGGCAGCAGCAGGAACAGACCGATCAGCCCGGTGGTGGCATACAGGCCGAAGCGCATGCGCCGGCTCATGGCATTGGGGGTCAGGAGCATGACGGCTTACCTCGCGTTGCTGGCGCCAACCGGGGATTCCGGCTGAAGCTTCAGGTAGAAGTAGAACAGCACCAGCGTGATCACGATCAGCAACGCGGCGCCGGCGCTGGCCAGGCCCCAGTTGAGGAACGATTGCACCTGCTGAATGATGAACTCGGGCAGCATCATGTTCTGCGCACCGCCCAGCAGGGCCGGGGTCACGTAGTAACCGAGGGACATCACGAACACCATCAGCCCGCCGGAAAACAGCCCCGGCCGGCACAGCGGCAGGAACACCCGGAAGAAGTTGGTCCAGGGGCTGGCACCGCAGATCGAGCCGGCCTGCAGGATCATCGGGTCGATGGCCTGCATGGTCGCCTGCAACGGCAACACGATGAACGGGATCATGATGTAGCTCATGCCGATCACCACGCCGGTGAGGTTGTGCACCATCTCCAGCGGTTGATCGATGATGCCCATCGCCATCAGCGCCTTGTTGATCACCCCGGAGGCTTGCAGCAACACCAGCCAGGAATAAGTGCGGGCGAGCAGGCTGGTCCACATCGACAGCAGCACGATGTTGAGGATCCAGCGGCCCCAGCCGCGCGGCACCAGGGTGATTGCCCAGGCCAGCGGGAAGCCCAGCAGCAGGCTGAACAGTGTGACCAGCCCGGCCACCGAGAAGGTGTTGAGCAACACCCGGGCATAGGCCGAGTTGGCGAACAGTTGCTCGTAGTTGCCAAGGCCCGGCACCGGTTCCAGCACGCCGCGCAACAGCAGGCCAATCAACGGCGCCAGAAAGAACAGACCGAGGAACAGCAGGGCGGGGACCAGGTTACTGGCGCCACGCCAACGTTGCTTCAGCGACGGCGAGGGTTGCTTCGCAACGCTCTGGCCGACTGCCGAACCGGCAGCGCCGGTGGCGCTCCCGGAGGCCGTGGATGGACGAGACGCGGTTACCGTCATTTTCATTTGACCAGCCATTCGTTCCACCGTGTCGCGATGGCCGGACCGTTCTTGGCCCAGTACGCGAAATCAAGAGTGATCTGATCCTTTGCGTAAGCGGTCGGCAGGTTAGGGGCCAGCACCGAGTCCAGGCGCGGCACGCTGTCGACGTTGACCGGGGCGTAGGCGGTCAGGTTGGAGAAGTCCGCCTGGCCCTTGGCACTGCTGGCATTGGCCAGGAACTTCATCGCCGCGTCCTTGTTTTTCGAACCCTTTGGAATGACCAGGATGTCGGCCATGACCAGGTTCTGCTTCCAGCTTACGCCGACTGGGGCGCCGTCTTCTTGCAGGGCATGAATCCGGCCGTTCCAGAACTGGCCCATGCTCGCTTCACCGGAGGCCAGCAGTTGCTGCGACTGCGCGCCGCCGCCCCACCAGACGATGTCTTTCTTGATGGTGTCGAGTTTCTTGAAAGCGCGGTCCAGGTCCAGCGGGTAGAGCTTGTCCGCCGCTACACCGTCGGCCAGCAGCGCCAGTTCCAGCACGCCAGGGCTTGGCCATTTGTAGAGGGCGCGTTTGCCGGGGTAGGTCTTGGTGTCGAACAGCGCGGACCAGTCCTGAGGTTTGCTGGCGCCAAGCTTGCCTTCGTTGTAGCCGAGGACGAAGGAGAAGAAGAACGAGCCGACGCCGTGATCGCTGACGAAGCGCGGGTCGATCTTGTCGCGGTCAATGACTTTGAAATCGAGGGGTTCGAGCAAGCCTTCGGAGGCGGCGCGCAGGGCGAAGTCGGCTTCGACGTCGACCACGTCCCACTGCACGTTGCCGCTTTCGACCATGGCCTTGAGTTTGCCGTAGTCGGTCGGGCCATCCTGCACCACGGTGATGCCGCTGGCCTTGCTGAACGGGTCGGCCCAGGCCTGCTTTTGCGCATCCTGGGTGCTGCCGCCCCAACTCACGAAGTTGACGCTTTCAGCCGCCATCAGCGCCTGGCTGGTCACGCTCAGCAGTCCCGCAAAAAGAACCGCGGTCGCACGTTTGTTCAACACCATTTTCACGCCCTCATTGTTGTGTTTATGAGCGGGGCTTTCGAGTGCCCGCCTATCGGGAGCATCAGGTCCATCGAGTCAGTTTCGACCGTCCGGTCTATGGAATATCATATTATGGTATTCCAAACTTTGTGCAAGCATTTTGCCGTACCGGCTATCAGCCAAATTCTGATTTTTTTTGGTCAGATTCACGTCCTGTAGCAGCTGGCGAAGCCTGCGTTCGGCTGCGTAGCAGTCGCAAAACCTGAGGTCCTGAAATACCAGGTCGCCTGATTTAGCGGCCGCTACGCAGCCGAACGCAGGCTTCGCCAGCTGCTACAAAAGGCCTGGGCCGAGGATCACTCGGTGAACGGAATGCTCTCCACCACTTCCAGGTCGTACCCGGTCAAGCCCGCATACTTCAACGGCGGCCCGAGGTGGCGCAGCTTGCCGACACCCAGGTTTTGCAGGATCTGCGCACCGGTGCCGACTTCCGAATAAATCCGCGACTGCGAACGGCTGAACTGCCGGGGCGGCTGGGTCAATTGCGGCACGCGTTCAAGCAGCGCCTGCGAGGATTCGTGATTGGCCAGCACCACCACCACGCCGTGGCCTTCGGCGGCGACACGTTGCAAGGCTGCCCACAACGTCCAGTTGGTCGGCCCGCTGTATTCGGCGCCGACCAGATCGCGCAACGGATCGATCACATGTACACGCACCAGTGTCGGTTGCTCGCGACGCAAATCGCCCATGACCATGGCCATGTGGACACCGCCTTCGATGCGATCCTCAAAGGTGATCAGACGAAAGGTGCCGTGCACGGTCGGCAAGTCGCGTTCACCGATGCGCACGATGGTGTGCTCGGTGCTCAGGCGGTAGTGAATCAGGTCGGCGATGGTGCCGATCTTGATCCCGTGCTTGCGCGCAAACACTTCCAGGTCCGGGCGGCGGGCCATGGTGCCGTCGTCGTTCATCACTTCGACGATCACCGAGGCCGGGGTGAAGCCGGCCAGGCGGGCCAGGTCGCAACCGGCCTCGGTATGGCCGGCGCGGGTCAGCACGCCGCCCTCCCGGGCGCGCAGCGGGAAGATGTGGCCCGGTTGCACGATGTCGGCGGGGCCGGCATTGGTGGTGACGGCGGCAGCGATGGTGCGCGCCCGATCCGCTGCGGAAATGCCGGTGGTCACGCCGACGGCCGCTTCGATGGACACCGTAAACGCGGTGCTGAACACGCTGCCATTGCTCGGCACCATCTGCTCAAGACCCAGGCGTTTACAGTGTTCGTCGGTCAAGGTCAGGCAGATCAGGCCGCGGGCTTCACGGGCCATGAAGCTGATCGCCTCGGGTGTGCAGCAGTCGGCGGCCAGCAACAGGTCGCCTTCGTTTTCCCGGTCTTCATCGTCGACCAGAAGGACCATTTTGCCGAGGCGGTAATCTTCGATGATTTCTTCGATGCTGTTGAAGGCCATGCTGGAGTCTCGGTATTTGTTGGATGGGTAATGTGGTATACCATAATACAAAACAAACCGAGAGGTCACTATGAAGGCGTACTGGATTGCTCATGTGGATGTCACCGACCCCGATCAATACAGCCAATACACTCAGCGGGCGCCGCAGGCATTTGCGCTGTATGGCGGTCGGATTCTGGCGCGGGGTGGGCGTAGCGAGGCGATGGAAGGGCGGTCGACGCCGCAACGCAGTGTGGTGATCGAGTTTGATTCCTATGAGTTGGCGGTGGCTTGTTATCGATCTGCGTTGTATCAGGAGGCGAGGGGGTATCGCGAAGGCGTGGCAAAGGCTGAGGTCATCATCGTTGAGGGGGTACATATCTGATTTTTGGGTAACGGCGACTGGCGGTTTCGCCCTTACGGCGACTCACTTTTTTTACAAGCGCCTAAAAAAAGTAAGCAAAAAAACGCTCGCCCCTGACGTACGGCCCCTCGCTTAGGCTCGGGGTTCCTTCGCTCCGGCATTCATCCGGGGGCATCGCCTCCGGTCG
>NZ_JBFREX010000047.1:0-61372 GCF_052114525.1 Pseudomonas sp. KB_15
ACGTCAGACAGGCCGCGTCAGCTGGACTCACGACTGCTATGCAGCCGAACGCAGCCTCGCGGGCTCGGCAGCTGCTACAAAGGGTGTCGCGGCTGAAATTGCTTAACTGACTGGCATTACCCCCCGGGTCTGCTTACTTGCGGCACAATTGCGGCCATCGTTCCTTTCCATTCATAGAGTGATTGCTGGTGCAGGCGACCCGTTTAACCCTGATTTGCCACGCTCGAACCGTTGCACAGAAATTGGCGCGTTTTCCTTTGGACGAACCTCTGGAGATGGATTGGCAAGCGCTCAGGCTTTCCCGTTGCAATCAGTTCAAGGGCTCTCCGCGTCTTGTCTGTGGCCCGGAGTTGCGCACCCGGCAAACCGCGGAACTGTTCGGCAGCTCGCCGGAGATTGTCGACGCCTTGAGGGACTGCGACTTCGGGCGTTGGGGCGGTGTTCGCATCGGTGAACTTCAAAAGGCTGAAGCTGAGAAACTCCAGTATTGGTTGGTAGACCCGGCTTCGGCACCCCACGGTGGCGAGTCGGTGCTGCAACTGGAGGAGCGGATGAGCGTGTGGCTGACCTCGTTGCAATCGACACCGGGGCACATCGTTGCCATTACCCATCCCTTTGTCATCCGCGCCGCGCTGATGCACGTGTTGCAAGGGGCGTCGTCCAGCCTGATCGACGTCGACCCCTTGGCGGCTGTCGAGTTGAGGTTCCATGGCCGCTGGCGGCTGCGTTTGCCGGGCACCGACCCCGAGGATCTGTTTTGATGAAAAAACTCCTGGTCATCGGTATCGGTGCCGGCAATCCAGACTACATCACGATGCAAGCGGTGAAGGCGCTGAATCAGGTCGATGTTTTTTTCCTCATGGACAAGGGCCAGAGCAAAGACAAACTCATCGAATTGCGACGCGAAATCTGCGAGCGCTACATCACCGATCACGCTTACCGTTTTGTCGAAGCCCACAGCCCAGAGCGCGAGCGCGGTGAGATGGACTACAGGACCAGTGTCGACGACTTGAACCTGGCCAGGCAGCAGACCTTCGAAAGGCTGATCAACGAGGAAATGTCCGACGGTCAGTGTGGTGGTTTTCTGGTGTGGGGCGACCCGGCGCTGTACGACAGCACCCTTCGTATCCTTCAGGCCATCCAGGCTTCAGGTGCCTGCGCGTTCGAGTTCGAGGTGATCCCCGGCATTACCAGCGTCCAGGCGTTGGCGGCACAGCACAAGGTGCCGCTCAACCAGATTGGCCGCTCCGTTGAAATCACCACTGGCCGGCGTTTGGCGGCGGGGCAGGTGAGCGATGCCGACAGCCTGGTGGTGATGCTCGATGCTCAGGATGCTTACCATCAGGTGGTGGATCAGGACACCGAGATTTACTGGGGGGCCTATTTGGGGACGCCGGATGAAATCCTGATCAGCGGCAAGCTCAAGGATGTGGCGGATGAAATCGAACGGGTGCGCAAGGCTGCGCGGCTGGCCAATGGCTGGATCATGGATACCTATCTGTTGCGCAAGCCTTGATCAGTCGGTGACCGGGCTGACGCCTTCGCGGGCAAGTCGGATCGCCGCACCGCCGCTCCCACAGGTTTTTGTGTTTTTCACACCACCTGTGTAGCGCAGCAGATCCCTGTGGGAGCGGGCTTGCCCGCGAAGAGGCCCTTGAGAGCACCTCAAGAACCAGCATTGCCCCCACGCCCAAACCGCTCCCGATACACCGATGGCGGTACGCCAACCACCGTTCGAAAGGCCACCCGGAAGCTTTCCACCGAGCGATAACCGCAACGTTCGGCAATCTGCTCGGTGTTCTGGTCGCTGCTTTCCAGCAGCTCGCGGGCGCGGCCCAGGCGTTCGTGCTGCAACCAGCTTTTCGGTGACTGGCCATTGGCTTCGGTGAAGCGGCGCAGGAACGTGCGTTCGCTCATCGCGGCTTCGCTGGCCAGGTCGCGTACTTCCAGTGGCTCGTGCAAACGCTCACGTGCCCACTGCATGACGCGAGAAAGATCGCTGCGCGGTGCAGGACTGACCGGCGTCGGAATGAATTGCGCCTGGCCACCGCTGCGTTGCGGCGACATGACCAGGCGCCGGGCCACGCAATTGGCCACCTGCGTACCGAAATCCCGTGCCACCAGATGCAGGCAGGCATCGATACCTGCCGCGCTGCCGGCGGAGGTGATCAATTGGCCGGAGTCGACATACAGCACGTCCGGGTCCACCAGGATGCCGGGAAACCGCTCGGCCAGTTCCGAGGTATAGCGCCAGTGCGTGGTCGCACCGTGCCCGTCGAGCAATCCGGTGGCGGCGAGGACGAAAACACCGGAGCAGATCGACAGCAATCGCGCGCCCCGCGCATGGGCCTGGCGCAGGGCTGCGATCAGTTCCAAGGGGACCGCGGCGCTGCGGTCGCGCCAGCCGGGAATGATGATGGTGCGGGCATCGGCGAGTAACTCCATGCCGCCATCGGCCAGGACCTGGATGCCGCCCATGGCACGCATCGGGCCTTGATCGACTGCGACGATACGGTGCTCGTACCACGGAAAATCGAATTCAGGTCGTGGCAGGCCGAAGATCTCCACGGCAATGCCGAACTCGAACGTGCAAAGGCCGTCGTAGGCCAGAATCGCGACCATTCCTGGGGTAGGGTGCATTTGGCGGAAAGTTCCCGGTGAGTGTCTTGTGCGCCACTGTAGCCGCAAGTGGCTGGCGGATAAAGTCATCCCACACCCACCGCTACTTAGGAGTACAGCCCATGACCAGTCAGGTTCGCGAAATTCCCGCCGCCCCATCGGCCATCGCCCTGATGCATTTCAGCAACCGTCTGACGTTCGAAACTGATTGTTCCGACGTCTACGGCAGCCAGCAGGCTGGCGAAGTCGATTTCATTCTGGTGGATGTTCGTGGCCCGCTGGCTTTCGAACGCGGGCATGTACCGGGAGCGATCAACATTCCCCGGCGTCTGCTGACTGCCGAAGGTTTGGCGGGTTATCCGAAAGACAGCCTGTTCGTGGTCTATTGCGCCGGGCCTCACTGCAACGGCGCCAACAAGGCAGCGGTGAAGCTGGCGGCCCTGGGTTATCCGGTCAAGGAGATGATCGGCGGCGTGACCGGATGGCTGGATGAAGGGTTTGAGTTGAGTGTCACCGAGCAACGATCAGCCCGTAACGTGATTGGTTGCGAATGCTGACTTTCAAACATCGTTGAGTTCTGTGGCGAGGGGGCAAGCCCCCTCGCCACAAGAAAGTGTTTTGACCTGCATCAGCGAATGGAAGCGGCCGCCCACCACTCATCCAGTGTTGCCTGCAACCACGCAAACACGTCGGCGTAAGCCGCATCGTCCTGCGAACCCCGGGGCAACGGCGACTCATCGCCAAAATGTGCATTGAGCATGGTCACCGACTCGGCGTTCCACTCCGGATGAAACTGCAACCCCAGCCGCGCCGGCCCGGCGCGGTACATTTGCTGCACACAGTGTTCGCTGCTGGCCAACAGCTGCGCGGCAGGCGGCAGGTCGATGGCGTCTTCGTGCCATTCCAGCACCTTCAGTGTTTGCCCCTCGATGAAGGTCACGGTGGTCCATCCGGTTTCGGTCTGGTCCATCCGCCGTACATTCCCTCCGAGACTCAGCGCCAGCAACTGGGCCCCCAGGCATATGGCGAACACGGCCGCGTCCTGATCGAGACTGCTTTTGAGCCATTGCCGTTCGGCCTCCAGCCAGGCCGGGCCGGCATTGGATTCGTAAGGCCCGCCCAACAGGATCACGGGATCGGCGCTGGCTGGCGGCAATTGGCCGAGGTCGGCGCGAAACACCTTCAGCGTCAGCCCTCGGGATTCGGCCCAGAAGGCGATGGCACCCGGACCTTCGGCGGGGTGGTGCTGGATCAGGTTCAACGTGGGCATCACGCTACTCTCGATGGGACGCAAGGGCGCTCAATGTGCCGCAAAACTCCCGGCATCGCCAGTCGGTTCATTCCGTCGGATGACGCCGGAAAACCTGTAGGCCTGGTCTGAAAACGCGGCTTGTCTGACAGACTTTGCACCGTCATGGAGCGTGCACCTCAACGCCTGCATCCTGCCGCCACTTTTCTATAAATATTTGTCGCCTTAGCGTAATTTGCCCTCCTGTAGCCACTCTAGACTGCCGCCCACTTCGGTTCCCGCTCACGAAGCGATGACCGAACGCTGCCAATCGAAGCTGCCAATAAAAGCCTCCGCACACAGGAGTTATAAATGAAGAAGCTAGTGATGTTCGGTGCCCTGGCACTGTCGATGTTGTCCCTGACCGCCGTGGCCGAAGACGCCAAGCCGATCCGCATCGGTATCGAAGCCGGCTACCCGCCATTCTCGATGAAAACCCCTGACGGCAAACTCACCGGTTTCGACGTGGACATCGGCGACGCCCTGTGCGAGCAGATGAAAGTCAAGTGCACCTGGGTCGAGCAAGAGTTCGACGGCCTGATCCCTGCGCTGAAGGTCAAGAAAATCGACGCCATCCTGTCGTCCATGACCATCACTGACGACCGCAAGAAGAACGTCGATTTCACCATCAAGTACTACCACACCCCGGCACGCTTCGTGATGAAGGAAGGTTCCAGCATCAAGGACCCGTTGACCGAACTCAAGGGCAAGAAAGTCGGTGTGCTGCGCGCCAGTACCCACGACCGCTTCGCCACGGAAGTGCTGGTGCCTGCCGGTATTGAGCTGGTGCGCTACGGCTCCCAGCAGGAAGCCAACCTGGACATGGTCTCCGGTCGCATCGATGCGCTGCTGGCCGACTCGGTCAACCTGGACGACGGTTTCCTGAAAACCGACGCCGGTAAAGGTTTTGCCTTCGTCGGTCCTGAGTACAACGATCCGAAATACTTCGGTGGCGGCGCCGGCATTGCCGTGCGCAAGGGTGATAAAGAACTGGCGGACAAGTTCAACACCGCTATCACCGAAATCCGCGCCAACGGCAAGTACAAGCAAGTGCAGGACAAGTACTTCAAGTTTGACGTTTACGGCGAGTAAGCGAGCCGTTTAAAAAAGTGGCAGCCGTTGAAGCGGTTGCCATTTTTTTTGTGCAATCATTTTCAGCACTGAGATACCTGTGGGAGCGAGCCTGCTCGCGATAGCGGTGATTCAGTCGAAAAAATTTCTACTGATCCACCGCTATCGCGAGCAGGCTCGCTCCCACAGGTGATCTCGCCGTACAGACATCAGGAGCCCCCCCACATGCAACGCATCGACCACAAACTTCCCTGGAGCCACCTGGGCACGGATCGCACCCTCAGCGTGTTTCGTTATGGCGCGGGCACGCGCAAGGTGTACATCCAGGCCAGCCTGCACGCCGACGAATTGCCTGGCATGCGCACGGCCTGGGAGTTGAAGAAACGCCTGACCGAACTTGAACAACAGGGACAATTGAACGGTGTGATCGAGCTGGTGCCGGTGGCCAATCCCATCGGCCTCGACCAGCACTTGCAAGGCAGCCACATGGGCCGTTTCGAGCTGGGCAGCGGCAAGAACTTCAACCGCTCGTTCGTCGAACTCAGTGCACCGGTGGCCGCGTTGATAGGTGATCGTCTGGGCACTGACGCCCAGGCCAACATCGCGCTGATTCGCCAGACCATGGGTCAGGTCCTCGACGCCTTGCCGGCAGCGGCATCGCAGCTGGAAGCCATGCACCGCCTGTTGCTGCGCCATGCCTGCGACGCCGACATCACCCTCGATCTGCATTGCGATTTCGATGCAGCGATCCACATCTACGCCTTGCCGCAGCACTGGCCGCAATGGCAATCCCTGGCGGCGCGTTTGAAGGCCGGCGTGGCGTTGTTGTGTGAAGACTCCGGCGGCAGTTCGTTCGATGAATCCTGTTCTTCGCCCTGGTTGCGCCTGGCCAGGGCGTTCCCGGCGGCGGCGATTCCACCGGCCAACCTGGCAACCACGCTGGAGCTGGGCAGCATGGGAGATACCCGGGTCGACCAGGCCCAGGCCAATTGCGAGGCAATCCTCGGGTTCCTTGCCGAGCAAGGTTTCATTTCCGGCTCCTGGCCGGCGGCACCGGCCGAATGCTGTGAAGGCATGCCATTCGAAGGCACCCAATACCTGTTCGCACCGCATCACGGCGTGGTCAGCTTCTTGCGAGAGGCCGGGGAGTGGGTGGAGAAGGGCGATGCGCTGTTCGAGGTGGTCGACCCGTTGAACGACAAGGTCACCACCGTGCAGGCCGGCACCAGTGGCGTGCTGTTCGCCATCGACCGTGGGCGCTACACCCAGCCAGGCTCCTGGCAGGCGAAAGTGGCGGGGCGCGAGGCGATTCGGGCGGGGAAGTTGATCAACGACTGAGCCGGAATCTTCATTGCCCGCCCGGGCCTCATCGCGAGCAGGGCTCGCTCCTACAGGGACTGCGCAATCCCTGTAGGAGCGAGCCCTGCTCGCGATGGCGGCATTCGCCACGCCCGAGATGTTCCTGCCTGCTGACCAGTGTTAGGCTCTTGCGCGAATCCTGCATTCCGTGAAGGAAGACTCATGTTGAAGATTCTCGCGCTGCTCACCCTCCTGGCATCTACTGCCGTCCACGCCCAAACCCCGCTGCAAACCGACCTGCCGCTCAAGTACCTGGAGCAGGCCAGCGCCGATTCCAACCATCAACCCCTGGTGATTTTTCTTCACGGTTACGGCAGTAACGAGCAGGACCTGTTCGGCATCAAGGACGACTTGCCCGAGTCCTACACCTACCTGTCGGTGCGGGCACCTTTGGTGATGGAAGCAGGCAGCTATCAGTGGTTCCGCAAGAAGGGCGAAGGGGCCTACAACGGCGAGACCGATGATCTGAAGTCCAGCGGCCAGTTGCTGCTGGATTTCGTCGCACAGGCCACGAAGAAATATCACACCGAGCCCGAGAAGGTATTCCTGGTGGGGTTCAGCCAGGGCGCGATCATGTCCTACGAAACAGGCCTGCGGCATCCCGAGGCGCTCGGTGGGATCGCTGCGTTGAGCGGGCGGATTCTGCCGGTACTCAAGTCCGAGCTCCAACCGGATGAAAAGCGTCAGTCGCTGGCAATTTTCATCGGTCATGGCGAGCAGGACAAACGCCTTCCCTACAGCGACGGCACCGAAGCCAACAGTCTGTTGCAGAGCGTGTCACTCGAACCCGAGTTCCACGGCTACCCCGGTGTCGGTCACAACATCAGCGCCGACGAGATACAGGATTTGAGCGCCTGGTTGCAGCGTCTCAACCCCTGAGTCTTATTTTCCGCTGACGATCTGTTTGATCAGGGTTTCGTGGGCCGCCATGTCGCCGGGGCGGGAAATCACCTGAATCACCGCCATGCGGGTGCCGGATGCCGCCATCAGCGTGGTGGTGAGGGTCATGCCACCGCCCTGCGTGGCAGTGCCGTCGACCTGGCGCAGGCCCAGCCCGGATTTCTGGGTCAGGGTTTTCTCGCTGAGCTTGTTGTAGTCGGGCAGGGATTTGTGTTGCGCCGCATCGAAGTCGGCCACGGTGCCGTCGAGGAACCCGCCGTCGTTGTCCTTGACGCTGATACCTTTGGGCAGGGTGTTTTCAGCGGCGATCACCACGGTCTTGGTGGTCTCATTGCTGTACAGGGTGCCGTTGGCACCGCCCGGGCTGGCCGGCAGCGGGTTGGCGAGGAAACCCTTGGGCAGGTTGAAGGTGAACTTGCCGCCGAGCATCGAGACCTTCTGTGCTGGCGCATCGCTGGAAGTGGCCTTGGCGGCCTGCGCATTCAAAGCCCCAAGGCCGGTAGCGGCTGCCAGCAGCAGGACAAGGGCTTTTTTACTCAACAATGACATCGGAATCTCCAGGGATGGGCGCGCGGTGGGGCGCGATCATCCCATGGAGGTTGTGATGCATTCCAGCGTGCTCTACCGAGCGGTCACTCAGGCAAAGCAGCGATCTGGGGTGAGGTGGCTTACCTGTGGCGAGGGAGCTTGTCGGAACGCCGCACCGCCCCGCATTCTTTCAGACGTACCTCATCGAACGTGTTTCGGTGCTTTGACGGTTCCTCCAGCGTCCGTCGTCGGGCCAACCGGCCGCGCCAGCAGACGCTTTGTCACGCCCAGCATGGCCACCGACACCGCGATGCCCAGCACAAAAGCGTTCATTCCCATTGTCGGCAGGGTCAGCGCCAACACCAGGCAGAAGGCGGCGAACGAGTACATGCCGGTGGCGGTGGCGCGCAGCAACGCGGCGGTAAAGGCCGGGCCACGGGTTTGCTGGGAGAACACCGCCATCACGCTGCCCAGCACCGGGAACACCGCCAGCAGGCCGCTCCAGCGGTCGCCGACGGTGCTGGCCAGCAATGTCACGACCAAGGTGAGCAATGCACCGGCCACCATGCGCAGCACAAGCTTGTCGGATTTCGGCCCCGGGCCACTGAGCACCGGTTGCACGGGGGGGAACAGATAAGGCGCGGCGAGCAGCGCGGTCGCGGCGGCGCACAGCGAAAACACCAGGGATCCCGGAATCAGCGACAGGACAACCGCCACCAGCGCCCAGACCACCAGCGAGACCATCAACGCCAGTGGCCATCCGGCCCGTTGTGCGACCTGKGCGTAGGTCACGCAAAACGCAATCATCGCGAACATGGCCGACAGTGCAGCGGTGGCCGATTGCGCGGCGAATGCCTGGCCTTGTTCAAGGGCGAGGAACAACAGGATCGGACCGACCACCACCGGCAACCCCGACAACCAACCGGCCACGCTCGGCCCCCAGCGTTTGCCAGCCAGGGAAATCAGCAGCAGAAAGCCTGGGATCACCAGCAGTTTAAGGATCAACACGCGCACGTCTCCAACCTGTGTGAGGTAGCAACGGTAACATTGCGTCGGGTAGATTGCTTTATGTGTATATGGATTTTGTATACAAAAACACGGCCTTTCGGAAATTGTACGTAAGGGTCCTTTGCGCATACGTTTTTCTGGGCATCCCTCAATGAGGCCAATCCGTATGAACCACCAACGATCACCGCTGCGCCATGGTCTGTGGCTGCTTGTTTTGCTGAGCTGCCAGGCCCTGGCCAATTGGCAGGATTCACTGCCCGGTGCGCAAGTCATCGGCAGTGGTGAGTTTCGCAAGTACGGCTTCGATGTCTACAGCGCACGGCTCTGGAGTACGTCGCGGCCCTTGGCAAGCGATCAGCCGTTCGCCCTGGAGCTGATCTACCAGCGCAACATTTCCCGTGAAGATCTGGTGAATGCCAGCGTCAGGGAAATCAAGCGACTCGCCGGCACCTCGATCAGTGCCGGGCAACTGGCGTCCTGGCAGGTGCAGATGCAGCAGTCGTTCGTCGATGTGCAGGCCGGCACGCGGCTGACCGGGGTGTACCTGCCGGGGCAGGGCGCGCGGTTTTTTCTTGGTCAGGAGTTGTTGCGTGAAGTGAAGGACCTGCAATTCGCCCAGGCATTTTTTGCCATCTGGCTCGATCCGCGTACCAGCAACCCCGAGTTGCGCCAGCAGTTGCTGGGCGTGGCTCCGTAGACTTTGCGTTTTGCCGGACCTGTCCGAGGTTTGTGGTGATCAGTGGGGCGAGCAGCTGTTTGATTCTGCAATTTTTGGGGTGATAGAACTGGCCCCTTCGCGGGCAAGCCCGCTCCCACATTTGACCCAGTTGTCCAGACGAGCGCGGTCCACTGTGGGAGCGAGCCTGCTCGCGATGAACGATAACGCGGTCCACCTGAAAAAACGCAGGCAAAAAAGAACCCGGTGCGACTTGCATCGCACCGGGTGTTTGTCCAGACGGCGACGGATCTTCGTGGGTCCCCGTGCCGTCTGTTGAACGCTTTAAACCCGCTCGAGCGCCAGTGCCACGCCCTGACCACCACCGATGCACAGGGTGGCGAGGCCTTTCCTGGCGTCACGCTTGAGCATTTCATGCAGCAGGGTCACCAGTACGCGGCAACCCGAGGCGCCGATCGGGTGACCCAGGGCAATGGCGCCGCCGTTGACGTTGACCTTGTTCAAGTCCCATTCCAGGTCCTTGGCCACGGCCAGCGATTGCGCGGCGAAGGCTTCGTTGGCTTCGATCAGGTCCAGCTGGTCGATGTTCCAGCCGGCCTTGTCCAGGCAACGCCGAGTGGCCGACACCGGGCCGATGCCCATGATCGCCGGGTCGACGCCTGCGTTGGCGTAGGCGGCGATTTTCGCCAGGACCGGCAGGCCGAGGGCCTTGGCTTTTTCGGCGCTCATCAGGATCACGGCGGCGGCTCCGTCGTTCAGCGACGACGCATTGCCAGCGGTCACCGAACCGTCCTTCTTGAAGGCCGGCTTGAGCTTGCCCAGGGATTCGGCGGTGGTGCCGGCCCGTGGCTGTTCGTCGGTGGCGAAGGACAGCGGATCGCCCTTGCGCTGCGGGATCAGGATCGGCGTGATTTCATCGACAAAGCGCCCGGCTTCGATGGCGGCCACGGCTTTCTGCTGCGAGGCCGCAGCGAAGGCGTCCTGCTGCTCGCGAGTCAGGCTGTACTTCTCGGCCAGGTTCTCGGCAGTGATGCCCATGTGGTAATCGTTGAACGCATCCCACAGGCCATCGCTGATCATGGTGTCGACGATCTGCGCGTGCCCCATGCGCAGGCCGGTGCGCGCGCCGGGCATGACGTAGTTGGCCAGGCTCATGTTTTCCTGGCCACCGGCAATGATCACCTCGGCATCGCCGCAGCGGATCGCCTGGGCGCCCAGGTGCAGGGCCTTGAGGCCCGAACCGCAGACCTTGTTCAGGGTCATGGCCGGTACAGCGAAGGGCAGGCCGGCCTTGATCGCGGCCTGGCGCGCGGGGTTCTGCCCGGCGCCGGCGGTCAATACCTGGCCCATGATTACTTCATCGACTTCGGCCGGGTTCAGGCCGGTTTGCGCCAGCAGCTGGCGGATCACCGCAGCGCCCAGGTCAACCGCGGACACATTGGCCAGCGAACCCTGGAAACTGCCGATCGCGGTGCGCGTGGCGGCAACAATGACGACTTCTTGCATGGAATGATTCCTCACTGGGCAGCGAACTGCATTTCCGGAACGTGGTCCGGGACGATCAGTTTACCAGCGGTCTTGGCGACGATTTCCTCAACGCTGACGCCAGGTGCGCGTTCCTTGAGGACAAATGCGCCATTTTCGATTTCCAGGTAGGCGAGGTCGGTCAGCACGCGCTTGATGCACCCGGCGCCGGTCAGCGGCAGGCTGCATTGGGACAACAGCTTGGACTCACCATCCTTGGACGCGTGGGTCATGATGACGATGATGTTGTCCGCGCCGGCCACCAGGTCCATCGCGCCGCCCATGCCCTTGACCAGTTTGCCCGGGATCATCCACGAGGCGATGTTGCCTTGCACGTCCACTTCAAACGCGCCCAGCACGGTCAGGTCGACATGACCACCGCGGATCATCGCGAAGGACTCGGCCGAGGAAAAGATCGAAGCGCCGATACGAGCGGTCACGGTTTGTTTGCCGGCGTTGATCATGTCGGCATCAATGGTTTCTTCAGTAGGAAAAGGACCCATGCCCAGCAGGCCGTTTTCCGACTGCAGCATGACTTCCATGCCTTCGGGGATGTAGTTGGCGACCAGGGTCGGAATGCCGATGCCCAGGTTCACGTAGAAGCCGTCCTGCATTTCGCGGGCGACGCGTTGAGCCATTTGTTCGCGGGAAAGTGCCATTGTTGTTATTCCTTCATTCGGTCCGGGGGCAGGGGATCACTTACGCACGGTGCGCTGTTCGATACGCTTTTCGAACGTGCCGCAGATGATCCGGTCGACGTAGATGCCAGGGGTGTGGATCTGCGCCGGGTCCAGCTCGCCGGGTTCGACGATTTCTTCGACTTCGACCACGGTGATCTTGCCGGCGGTGGCGGCCAGCGGGTTGAAGTTCTGCGCGGTGTGGCGATAGATCACGTTACCGAAATGGTCGGCTTTCCAGCCTTTGACGATGGCGAAGTCGCCGGTGATGGACTCTTCCATCAGGTACTTGCGGCCATGGAATTCGCGCACTTCCTTGCCTTCGGCAACTGGAGTGCCAACGCCGGTGGCGGTGAAGAAGGCCGGAATGCCTGCGCCGCCAGCGCGCATTTTCTCGGCGAGCGTGCCTTGCGGGGTCAGGATGACTTCGATTTCGCCTTTGAGCAGTTGCTCTTCGAACAGCTTGTTTTCGCCGACGTAGGAAGCCACCACTTTGCTGATCTGGCGGTCGGTCAGCAGCACGCCAAGGCCAAAACCGTCGACGCCGCAGTTGTTGGAGACCACGGTAAGGTCGCGAGTGCCCTTGCGCTTGATCTCGGCGATCAGGTTTTCCGGGATCCCGCACAGGCCGAAGCCGCCAGCGATCACGGTCATGCCGTCTTCAAGACCTGCCAGAGCTTCCTCGTAGGAACTCACGCGCTTGTCGAAACCTGCCATATGCACCTCTTTTATTCTTTGTGGGCGGCTGGCTAGCCGAATGGAGTTGAGTGTCGCGCCGGTTAATTCATTTGTTAAGTTGATTTTTAATGTTGATTAATAGATAAAACTCAACAAACTGCTGCTTTCTTGCAGCTCCAGGCTTGTAGCTTACAACTGGAAGCGAAGCGACCATGACCATTAAGCAGATCCGCGCCTTTCTGGCCGTGGCCCAGAGCCTGAGCTTTGCCGTGGCCTGCGAACGCCTGCACCTGTCGCAATCGGCCCTGAGCCTGACCATCAAGGCGCTGGAAGAAGGCCTGGGCGGGCGCTTGTTCACCCGCAACACGCGCAACGTGGCGCTCACCGCCGAAGGCGAAACCCTGGTACCGCTGGCACGCCGGTTGATCGCCGACTGGGACAACGCAGAAGATGAACTGCGTCAACGCTTTACCCTGCAGCGCGGTCGCGTGACCCTGGCGGCGATGCCGTCGTTCGCCGGCAACCTGCTGCCGCCGATCCTCAAGACATTTCGCGCGCGCTATCCGAACGTCAACGTGACGGTTAACGACGTGATCAATGAGCAAGTGCTGGAAATGGTCCGTGACCGCCAGGTGGAACTGGGGGTGGCGTTCGAGCCGACCCAGAGTTCGCCGCTGCAATTCACGCCGTTGTACATCGACCGTTTCGTCGCGGTGGTGCCACTGGATTCGGCGCTGGCCGGGCGGGATGACATCGACTGGCTGACTCTGCTCAAGGAACCGTTCATTACCTTGCAGCGTCCGTCCACCGTGCGGGTAATGCTGGAAGAGCATTTGCAGGCCCGCGGCATGAAGCTGTCGGTGGAGTTTGAAAGCCATCAACTGGCGACGGTCGGGCGCATGGTCGCCAGTGGCCTGGGTGTGAGCGCGGTGCCGGCCTTGTGCGCGGGGCAGATGCGTGAGCTGGGCGCGCGTTGCATCACCTTGCGTGACCCGGTGGTGGAGCGGGCGCTCGGGGTGTTGACCTTGCCTGGGGGAGAACTGTCGGCGGCGGCGCAGGCCTTGTTCGATGTGCTGAAAGAGGAAAACCTGGGTCAGCGATTTCCCTGAGTTGCATGTGGGCCACTGTAGGAGCGAGCCTGCTCGCGATGGCGGTGGATCAGTCAATACATATACTGAATGTGCTGGCCTCATCGCGAGCAGGCTCGCTCCTACAGGGTATTGTGTTGATCAGGAAGTGAGGCGTTCTGCCAGTAAGGGCAACAACTGCTCGCACGCCCCCTCAATCTTCAGATCCAGAATCTCATCCGCCCGGGTCTTGCCCAGGTTGATGGCAATCAACGGCTTGCCCTGATCCACCACCGCCCGGCACAAGCGAAACGCCGAATAGGCCATCAGCGACGAGCCGACCACCAACAGCCCTGCAGCCTGTTCGACAACCGTCATCGCCTTGGCTGCCGTGGCCTGCGCGACATTTTCACCAAAGAACACCACATCCGGCTTCATCCGTTCCCCGGCGCAATGCGGGCAGTGCGGGACCCGGAAGCGTGCCTCGAAGGCCGGGTCGAGCAAGGTGTCGCCGTCCGGCGCCTGCACCGCGTCGACACCGGCCAGGTACGGGTTCTGTGTTTCCATCAAGCGCTGGATCGAATCGCGCTCGCTGCGCCGGCCGCAATCCAGGCACAGCACCCGGTGCAGACTGCCGTGGAGCTCGATCACATCGTGGCTGCCTGCCTGGTCGTGCAGGGTGTCGACGTTCTGGGTGATCAACCCGCTGATCTGTTGCCTGCCCTGCAGACTGGCCAGGGTGTCGTGGGCCACGTTCGGCTGCGCCTGACGGACCCGTGGCCAACCGAGCATCGCCCGCGCCCAATAGCGTCGCCGGGACTCCGGGGCCGAGAGAAACTCCTGGTACATCATCGGCTGCCGGCCCCGCCGCACGCCCTGGTTGTCGCGATAATCGGGGATGCCCGAAGGTGTACTGATGCCGGCACCGGTCAGGACCGCGAACGGCGCGTCGGCCATGAACTGATGGAGGCGATCGAGCTGTTCGTGGATCAGCTTGTCGAACATGTTGTGCAGGCCTGTAGGAGCGAGCTTGCTCGCGAAGGTGTGTCAGACGACACCAATGTATCTGATACACCTTCGCGAGCAAGCTCGCTCCTACAGAAGACGGGCGCCGGGGTTTACTTGCGCGCCTCCAGAATCAGGTTGAACGGCGTTTCAGTCGCCCGGCGGAACTGAGTGAAACCCGCTTCGGTGAATACCTTGCGCAACCGCGCTTCACCGGCCTGGGCGCCGAGGCCGAGGCCGACTTCCTGGGACAGCGAGTTGGGCGTGCAGATGAAGGTCGACGCCGCGTAGAACAGGCGTCCGACCGGGTTGACGTTGTCGTCGAGCAAATCGTTGGCGTAGGGCTCGACCAGCAGCACCGTGCCGTCGTCTTTCAATGATTCATAAGCATGTTTGGCCGCGCCCACCGGGTCACCCATGTCGTGCAGGCAGTCGAAGTAGCAGATCAGGTCGTAGTCGCTGCCAGGGTAGCTTTTTGCCGTGCCCTGGAAGAACCTGGCCCGGCCGGACACACCGCCTTCTTCGGCCCGCTGGGTGGCGACGGTAACGGAGGGCGCGTGGTAGTCGAAGCCGACAAAGCGCGAATCCGGAAACGCCTGGGCCATGATCACCGTCGAGGCGCCATGCCCGCAGCCGATGTCCGCCACTTTGGCCCCGGCCTCCAGTTTGGCCACCACGCCGTCGAGGGCCGGCAACCATTCGGCGACCAAATGGGCTTTGTAGCCTGGGCGGAAGAAGCGTTCGGTCCCGCTGAACATGCACGGATGGTGATCGCCCCAGGGCAGGGCACCGTCGCCGCGCATGGCTTTGACCAGTTTGTCCTTGTCATGGAAAAACGACGCGACCACGCCGATCCCGCCCGCCACATAAACCGGTGAGTCTTCGTTTGCCAAAGCCATGGCTTGCTCTTCGGGCAGACGGAACTGGCCGTCACGGTGTTCCATGTAGCCGGAAGCGGCGTGGGCACTGAGCCATTCGCGCAGCAGGCGGGTGTTGCAGCCGGTTTTGGCGGCGAGTGCTTCCGGCGTCATTGGCTGACTGTCGGCCATCGCCCGGTACAGGCCGAGCTCTTCGCCGAGGATGACGTTGGCGAGCATCGCCGCGCCGCCCATGTCATTTACCAGTTTGCCCATGAAATCGTTGAGTCTGGCCTCGTCCATCACGTGTGCTCCTTCAGCAGGATCACGGTCCAGGGGCATTGTATGGGGAGGTGTTCGCCGCTGGGCGGTGGTCGTGGGAATGTGCAGGGCACCAAGCGGGGCCTGCGTGCATTTAGTTTAGTTCGCAGGCCATACAGCGCCGCGTTGAGCGACGAAAGCTACATCTTCCTGACGGACACTGGACTCTGTGGGAGCGAGCTTGCTCGCGATCGCGGTGGGTCAGGCAAAAGCTTTTCGCCTGTAAAAACGCCATCGTCGGAACGCCGCCCGGAGCAGGCTCGCTCCCACAGGAGGGCGTGATGTATCTCACTGTATCCAACCCGCCTTTCGATACAGTCCCGCGCAACTTCAAGCCCCTGCCGTACACAGACCCGATACAAACCTGCGATGAACTGTGAAGGCCGTTTTGGCGCCGTTAAACCGTGGCGGCCAAGACTCTTTCCGTGGCCGTCGCAACCGGCGGCCCTACGCTCCTGACACTGTTCCGCGCCTGATGCGGTCAAGGGGACTTCCATGACAACGCTTGTGTCTCAACTCGATCCCAACGTCACACCCGTGGATCGCCTGCGGGTCGATCACTACACCAACGGCGTCATCGGCCCAAGCCAGCCGATGCTTGGGCCGCTTGCCGACGGCGGCACGTTGATCACCGGTACGCCGCCGGGCTGTTGGGGACCGATGATCACGCCAGCCTTCGAGGGCGGGCATGAAGTGACGCAACCGGTGGCGATCGCCGGGGCACAAATCGGTGATGCGGTGGCCATCAAGATCAAAAGCATGCGCGTGACGTCGCTGGCGACTTCATCCGGGGTCATGAGCTTTGTCGAGGGGCGCTACAACGGCGACCCGTTCGTCTCGAAATTCTGCTCCACGTGCGGCACCGATCATCCCGCCAGCCATGTCGAAGGCATCGGCGCCGAGGCCATTCGCTGTAACCACTGTGGTGCCGAGGTCAGCGCGTTTCGGTTCAGCCACGGCTATGTGATTGTGTTCGATGCGCAGAATCAGGTCAGCCTGACGGTCAATCAGGACATCGCCAATCGACTGGCGGGTAACGCTTCAGAAATGTCGGCACTGCCGGAGTTCGCCGCCCAGCATTCGATCCTGTCCCTGGCCCGTGCCGATATCCCCGGCGTTGCGGCTCACATGCGGCCGTTTCTCGGTAACATCGGCACCCTGCCATCCCGGGACTTGCCTGACTCCCACAACTGCGCCGATTTCGGCCAGTACCTGATCAATGCACCGCACCGCTTCGGCATGTCCCGCGAAGAACTGCACGCGGCGAAAACCGACGGCCACATGGACACCAACTCGATCCGCGAAGGCTGCGTGCTGATTTGCCCGGTGAAAGTCCCCGGTGCCGGGGTGTACATGGGCGACATGCATGCCCAACAGGGCAACGGCGAAATCGCCGGGCACGCCACCGACTGCTCCGGGGAAACCGAAGTGGTGGTGGAAGTGGTGAAGAACCTGACCCTGGATGGGCCGATCCTGTTGCAAAACCTGGATGACTTGCCGCCGATGGCCCGGCCAATGAACGCCGAACAACGGGCAAGAGTCCGTGAGTTGGGCGAGCGCTGGGGCCAGTACGAGATCGAACAGAGTGGGCCGATCACCTTCATCGGCAGCGGCGAGAACCTCAATCTCGCGGTGGAAAACGGCCTGCAACGCGCCGCTTCCGTCACCGGCCTGCCTTATGACGAAGTCCTCAACCGCGCCACCATCACCGGATCGATCGACATCAGTCGCCTGCCGGGCACCGTGCGTGTGACGTTCCTGTGCCCGATGACGGTGCTCGATCGCATGGGCATCGGCCATCTGGTGCGCGAGAAATACGATCTGGCCTGACAGCCAATGGCGGGTCTGTACCACAGTGTGTATGGACTTGCTGGCGATACATACGCTGGCATTTTCCGGCACAAGTGAACACAGGCCCGATACACCGCTTCGATTAACTGTGTCTGACGGCGGGCATCCATTCGGTGCCCGCCCCCCAGACACCGCTTGAGATCGACATCATGCAAACCCTCGTCATTCCTGTAGCGAAGGCCAGCGTCGGCCTGGGCCTGCGCCGCGGTTTAATGAAAGACCTGCAGGCTGCGCCGGCGGGCGATTTCGACTTTCTGGAAGTCGCGCCGGAAAACTGGATCGGCATCGGCGGCGCCCACGGCGCTGCATTGCGGGCCCTGGCTGAACGCTATCCGTTGTCCTGTCACGGCTTGTCCCTGTCCCTGGGTGGGCCGTCGCCGCTGGACGTCGATTTTCTGCAAGAGGTTCGCAGCTTCCTCGATCACTACAACGTGCCGCTGTACAGCGAGCACCTGAGTTACTGCAGTGATGACGGTCACCTGTACGACCTGTTGCCGTTGCCCTTCACCGAAGAAGCGGTGCACCACGTCGCTGCGCGGATCCGTCAGGCCCAGGACATCCTTGGTCGGCGCCTGGCGGTGGAAAACGTTTCCTATTACGCCGCGCCCCAACAGGACATGGACGAGGTGACATTCACCAATGCCGTGCTGCGTGAGGCCGACTGCGACCTGCTGCTGGACGTCAACAATGTCTACGTCAATTCGATCAACCACGGCTTCGATCCGCAGGCGTTTCTCGCCGGCATCGATTCGGGCCGGGTGGTGGCCATGCACATTGCCGGGCATTTCGACGAATCCGACACCTTGAAAATCGACACCCATGGCGCTTCGGTCAAACCGGTGGTGTGGTCGTTGCTGGAGCAGGCGTATGCCCGGTTCGGCGCACAACCGACCTTGCTTGAGCGGGACTTCAACTTTCCGGCATTCGCCGAGCTTGTGGCGGAATTGCAGACCATTCGCCGCTTGCAACAGGAGGGCGTGAACCGTGGATAAACATTCGCTGCACCAACAGCAAAGCATCATGGGCCAGTACCTGCGAGACCCCGAGCATTGCGCGCCACCCACCGAAATGGACCCGGTGCGGGCACAGGTTTACCGCGACCTGGTGTTCGCCAACCTGTGTTCACTGCTCAGTGGCACCTTTCCGGTGTTGGTGAGGATTCTGGGTGATGAGCACTGGCATTCACTGGTGCGGATCTTTCTGCGGGACTACCGCGCCCGTACACCGAAATTTGGTGAGATCGCTCAGGAGTTTGTCGAGTTCCTCGCGACCGGGCCTGAGGCGTTGACCGGTGGACGGTGGCCACCTTTCATGGTGGAGCTGGCGCATTACGAGTGGGTGGAAATGGCGCTGCAACAGTCCGAGGCCGAGTCGTTGGCAGCGGGTGATTCCGGGTCGTTGCTGGATCGGCCGTTGCAAGTGTCGCCGTTGGCCTGGCCGTTGGCTTACGCCTGGCCGGTGCAACAAGTGGGACCGGATTATCAGCCTGACGTTTTACCTGCTCAGCCGACGTTGTTGCTGGTGCGTCGCGCTGAGGGCTGGAGTGTGAAGTTTTCCGAGTTGAGTCCGTTAGCGTGGCGGTTGTTGCAGCGGATTGGCGAGTTTCCAGAGCTGACTGGGCGTGAGCAGCTGCAAGGATTGGCGGTCGAGGCGGGGCAGGTTGGTTCTTTGGTGTTTCTCGAGGGTGGTTTGGGGTTGTTGCGGCAGATGCATGGGGAGGGGGTTGTGGGGGGTATTGATTGAGTACATATCCATTTTTTTGGTAACGACGACTTATGGTTTCGCCCTTACGGCGAGTCACTTTTTTTACAAGCGCCTAAAAAAAGTAACCCAAAAAACGCTCGCCCCTGACGTACGGCCCCTCGCTAAGGCTCGGGGTTCCTTCGCTCCGGCATTCATCCGGGGGCATCGCCTCCGGTCGGCTTCGCTCGACCTCCTCTCGATGTGTTCGGCTGCGCCGAACGGCGCTGCGCGCCCACCCCCGGATGAACACCTCCACTCAGCCTGCCGAGGGGGCGGGTGGATCAAGATCAAGAGCTGCAGGCGAGCTAACGCTCGGCCTGATGAGTGGTGAAGAGCGAAGGTGTACGCCGATCTGCCTTTGCTCTTCTGTAGGAGCGAGCCTGCTCGCGATGGCTGCCTGCCAGCCGACCAATTTCTACCGAATGTACTCGGTCCAATTGTGGGAGCGGGCTTGCCCGCGATGGCTGCCTTCCAGCCGACCAATGTCTACCGAATGTACTCGGTCCAATTGTGGGAGCGGGCTTGGTCCGGGCGGCGTTCCGACGATGGCTGCCTGACAGCCGACAATTCTTTTACGGCTGCACTGGCAATCGTAGCTCCGCACACAACCCGCCACCCTCACGATTGCTCAAGGTCAACGACCCACCAATCGCTATCGCCAGTTGCTGGGCAATCGCCAGCCCCAGTCCGGTACCGCCGGTGCTGCGGTTGCGGGAGTTTTCCACGCGGTAGAACGGTTCCATCACTTGCTTGAGTTCTTCCTCGGCAATCCCCGGGCCACGATCGAGGATCTTGATCGACAGGTTGCCATCGGCCTGTTTTTCCACCCGCAACTGCGCAGCACCGGCAAACTTCAATGCATTGTCCGTCAGGTTGACCAGCACCCGGCGCAAGGCGTGTGGGCGGGTGTCGATGACGGCTGCACTCTTGCCTTCGAGCCGCACGTCCTTGCCCACGTCCTGGTAGTCGAACACCAGGCTGTCGAGGAACGAGTCGAGGTCGGTGCGGCGGCTTTCTTCGGTGGCGCCGTGGATGCTGCGCGCGTAGGCCACGCCTTCGCGTACCAGGTGTTCCATCTCGCCCAGGTCGTTCCACAGTTTGTCTTTTTCGCTGGAGTCGTCCATGAACTCGGCGCGCAATTTCATGCGGGTGATCGGGGTCTGCAGGTCGTGGGAAATCGCTGCGAGCAATTGCATGCGTTCTTTCAAGTACGCAGCGATGCGTGCCTGCATCGAGTTGAAGGCCTTGGCAGCGTGGGCGACTTCGGTCGGGCCTTTTTCGTCCAGGAGCACGGGATGGGCGTTGGGGTCCAGGGTTTCGACGGCACCGGCGAGGCGGGTGAGGGGGCGGATGGCGATTCTGACCGCCAGCCAGGAGCAGGCCAGCATCAGCGCCAGTTGTCCGAGCAACACGATGGGCAGCCAGGGCGACAACGGGACCATTGCGGGGCGCACGTCAATGGTCAGCGGACTGCCATCCGCCAGGTTCAAGTGCACTTGAAAGTGTTTTTTCGGCCCGGGGATGTCGGTAAAGGTCATCGGGTAATCGTGACCGATGGCGTCCTTGATCGAGGCGATGGCAATGGGCGCATCGGGCATGTCGGTGCTGATGGGGGTGCCCGGCGAACCCTCATTGAGCAGGTAACTGTAGTTGCGCCGTTCCAGTTGTTGCAGCCAACCGGCCCGCTCTTCGGCGGGCAAGCGGTCGAGGATGGCAATGGATGTGGAAACATCGGTTTCCAGGTTGCCGAGCATGGTGTTTTTCGAGGATTCGTAGCGCTCGTAATACTGCGCGCCGAAGGACAGCGCCTGGGCGAGGATCAGGCCTATCAGGAAAATCAGCGACAGCCGCGAGGCCAGGGTACGCGGCCAATGCAGCGCCTGCGTCATGATTGATCGCCCAGGATTTCAACCGGCAGGGAAAATACATAGCCTTCGCTGCGCACGGTCTTGATGTAGGCCGGTTCGCGGGCGTCGTCCAGCAGGCGCTGGCGCAGGCGACTGACCAAAAGATCGATGGAGCGGTCGAACAGGTCGGCGTCGCGACCCTGGGTCAGGTTCAGCAATTGATCACGGTTGAGCACCCGTTGCGGATGGTCGAGAAACACCCGCAGCAATCGATATTCGGCACCGCTCAGGGCCACCATGGTGCCGTCTTCATCGAGCAGGTGACGGGCCGAGGTGTCCAGGCGCCAGCGGCCGAAGGCCAACAGGCGGCTGGCTTCGGTCACCACCAGGTTCGGCGGCAGCATGCGTGTGCGCCGCAGCACCGCATTGATCCGCGCCAACAGTTCACGGGCAGCGAATGGCTTGACCAGATAGTCGTCGGCGCCCATTTCCAGGCCAAGGATGCGATCGGTTTCATCGTTGCGGGCGGTGAGCATCAGCACTGGCGTGGTCTTGTGTTTGCCGGCGCGCAACTCGCGGCAAAGCAGCAGGCCATCGTCCCCCGGCATCATGATGTCCAGCACGATCAGGTCCACCGGGGTGGTTTCCAGAAACGCGCGCATCTGCCGTCCATCCGCCACGACCGTGGTGCGCAGGCCGTTCTTCTTCAGGTAATTGCCAACCAGTTCGCGGATTTCGCGGTCATCGTCAACGATGAGGATGTGATCAACGTGATCCATTGGGCCAAACCTCTGATAAATGGGGAATGCCACACAGTCTATCGAGCCCGGGCGGGCTCGCCTGCCGCCCTTTGTATTGCAGTGTATCTGGCTTGCCTGCGGATACACACGAAGGCAAAAAAGCCGGTTTTCAGCGGTTTTGTATTGCTGTGTATCCAGGCCCCGTTCTGATACGAACCGATTGATTCGCGCCGATTCCCGACACAGACGAGATACCTCGCAGGCTTTTAATAGGTTCCATCGAGGCAAACCAGACCGCCTCGGCTCAACCAACGATCAACCTGTTGAAACCTTGAGGAACTCGCCATGAACACCAAAGCCATCTACGCCGCTTGCCTGTTTGCCGCCCTGAACATCTGCACCCTGTCGGCCCGCGCCGAAGCCGATGTCGCTCCCAAAACCTACACCTACGGCACCCAACTTGACATCAAGAAAGTGGTGTCGCTGACCGAGGACACTACACCGTCCTGCGGCGTGGTGAATGCGCGGCTGACGTACCTCGATTCCCAGTCCAACCGCCAGGTGCTGGATTACCGCAAGTTGGCTGACAACTGCAACTCGGAAAACTGAGTGTTGCGATCAACCACCGCTTAATCCATTTGAAACAGGAAGACCATCATGAATAACGTTTCCCGCTACCTGACCGCCATCGCTTTTGCCGTCGCCGGTGCGGCAGCCCATGCCAACGCCGCTGTCGAGCAAAGCGCCTGCGCCAGCAACTCCTGCTTCCAGCTCACGCCGGTGGTAGAGAAGGGCACCCAAGGCTTCCTTGCGCAAGACGGTTCCAGCCGTACGCCGCAAGGGCAGATGCTTGCCGAGAACGGTTCCAGCCGCACGCCTCAGGGGCAGTTGCTGGATGAACAAACAGCTTGAAAACACCCCAATCCACTGTGGGAGCGAGCCTGCTCGCGAAAGCGATTGTCCGGTCAACGATGTGTCGCCTGACCCGACGCCATCGCGAGCAGGCTCGCTCCCACATTGGCTCTATGTCGCCCTCTGATTTGTCTTAGGTGATCCCATGTTACTCATCGCTTTCCTGGGCGGCATATTGACCGTCCTCAGCCCGTGCATCCTGCCGGTCGTGCCCTTCCTGTTTGCCGGTGCCGACCGCACACGCTCCTCGATCCTGCTGACCCTCGGCGGCATGGTCCTGACCTTTGCCCTGGTCTCCAGCCTGGCCGTGGTCAGCACTGAGTGGGTGATACAGGCCAGCAACACCGGCCGCCACGTCGCCCTGTTCGTGATGGTGCTGTTCGCCCTGTCGCTGATTTCCGCCCGGGTCGGTGACTGGCTGGCCCGTCCCTTCGTGTTGCTGGGCAATCGCATCGACCCGGACTCGCGCAAAATGTCCGGACCTCTGGCTTCGATCTTGATCGGTGTCGCCACCGGGCTGCTTTGGGCGCCGTGCGCCGGACCGATCCTCGGGGTGATTCTCACCAGTGCCATGCTGCAAGGCGCGAACGCCGGCACCAGTCTGCTGCTGGTGGCTTATGGCGCGGGCAGTGCGTTGTCCCTGGGCACGTTGATCTTTGCCGGTCGCGGCCTGGTCAATCGCTTGAAACCGTCGATTCCGGTCACCGGCTGGTTACGTCGGGGCGCCGGGGTTGCGGTGCTGGCCGGTGCGGCGGTGATTGCAACGGGGGCCAATGACCTGTTGCTGGCCAACGCCTCATCGGAAGGTGTCAGCAGTGTGGAGAAGGGCGTGTTGGAAACCGTGCCGAAAGTCGTCGATTACCTGGTCAGCAAGGTCAAGGCCGACAGTGCCATGGACAACGCCCAAGGCGCCATGCCCTCGCTGTCCGGCGCAGTGGATTGGCTCAACTCGCCCGCACTCACCAACGAAGCCCTGAAAGGCAAAGTGGTGCTGGTGGACTTCTGGACCTTCGACTGCATCAACTGCAAGCACACCCTGCCGTACGTGAAGGACTGGGCGAAAAAATATGAAAAGGACGGACTGGTAGTGATCGGCGTACACACGCCTGAATACGGCTTTGAACGCATCATCGACAACGTCAGGGCCAAGGTGAAGGAATACGGCATCACCTACCCGGTGGCAATCGATAACAACTACGCGATCTGGCGCAACTTCGACAACCAGTACTGGCCGGCGCACTACCTGATCGATGCCAAGGGGCAGGTGCGTTACACCCACTTCGGTGAAGGCAGCTACGACACGCAGGAAAAGATGATTCAGCAGTTGCTGGAGGAGGCCAGGGCCGGCGCGCCAGCGGTTTGAACCATTCGATCAATGGTTCACAGGTCTCGCGCCATGAGCCATTGATCTTTTTCCCATGCCTGAAAACGCTCCTGCACAACCCAGTCGCGCCTGGTGTAATAAGCGCTCTGGTCCTGGGTGTGCAGGTAGATCCTCTTCTCGCCGTTGGCTTTGGCTTGCGCGCAAATCCCTTCGATCAAACGCTCCGCCAAGCCCTTGCCGCGTGCCTCGGGAGTGATGAACACACAAGCGAGCCATGGCCCCAGATCCGGGCGATGGGTCAGGTCAGCCTTGGCCAGCGCTGCACCGCCCAACAGTTCGTCGTGGTCGAGGGCGATCAGGCACTTCCAGTCGCCGTTGTCTTGGCCTTCGGCGAATTCCCGTTGCCAGTCGGACAGGGGCTGTCCGGCGTATTCGTAGTGGAACTGCCGGTGGATCCACGAAGCGAATGTATTGCTGTGCTGCATATGTCGAGCAAGCCAGTCCAGGCGGGGTGCCATGTGATGAGTCCTTTCAGAGTTCAGTCGCTGGGTAGCGAGAGTAGCGGGCCTGGGCGGTGCTGTCGCCCCTGCCGGTTCAGCGACTGCTCAAGTGATTCGAGGTCGCCTGACCGCGCCGCCACGCCGCCGGCGGCGCACCGAACTCGCGACGGAAGGCCCGGCTGAAGGCGGTATCGGTCTGGTAACCCACTTCTTCGGCGATCCGCGTCAATGAGCTGTTGCTGCTGCGTAACAGATTGGCGGCCAGCAACATGCGCCATTGCGTCAGGTACTGCATCGGCGACATCCCCACCAGTTGCTGGAAACGTTCGGCCAACACCGATCTCGACGTGCTGGCGGTGCGCGCCAGTTCGTCCAGCGTCCAGGCGTGGCAGGGTTTTTTGTGCAAGGCATTGAGGGCGGCGCCGACAATCCGGTCGCGCACACCGGCCAGCCAGCCGGTGCGCCCTTCGCCCTGTTCGTTCATGTACAGGCGCAATACTTCGATGAACAGCACTTCGGCCAGTTTGGCCAATACCCCTTCACCGCCGGGGCGGGGCGAGCGGGCTTCGGCGAGGGCGTAGCGCACGGAAGATTCCAGCCAGATACCGGCGTTCGAACCGCGCACATTGACCCGCACCACAGCGGGCAATCCCTTGAGCAATATGCCCGCCAGGCGCGTGTCGCACGCCAGGTAGCCACACACCAACCGGGTGACCGCGCCACCTCCGCCGTAGCTCAGTTGCCGGGGCCGTCGTGCCAGCACCGCATCCAGTCGCGCACCGCTGGCAGGGGGCAACCCCGGTCGGGAGCACATGCGATGGGCGTCACCCTGGGGGAAGATCACCACGTCGCCAGCACTCAGGAGCAGCGGCGGGTCATCGCCCAGTTCCACGTAACACTCGCCTTCGGTGATCAAGTGGAAGATCACCACCCGTTCCGCATCGGGCTCCAGAAACGGCGCCGCCGTATCGGCGCTGGGCGACTGGTAGCACCAGGGCGCGGTGAACCGGGCATTGATAAAGATCGCGCCGACCAGGTGCACGACGCGCAGGGTCTGTGACAGAGCGTCCATTGGGGTTTCCCCGTGGGAGGGTTCCTGATTGTGAGCGCGCCGGGGCGCAACGTGGAATCTCCGGACGATCGGGCAGGCTTGGGCGACGATCGGGCAGGACGCCAGCGCCCGTCAGGACGATAGTTGGTTCACAGGGTCTGTTCCGGCCCTGCCACCCACAACAAGAAAAGAGAGGTTGCCATGCCGAAGTTCGTCATTGAACGTGAGATCCAGGGCGCCGGAGCTCTGTCGGAAAGGGATTTGAAAGCCGCTTCGCAAAAGTCCTGTCGGGCGTTGCGTGAGTTGCCGGAGGTGCAATGGCTGCAGAGTTATGTCACCGGCGACAAGCTCTATTGCGTGTACATCTCGCCGAGCGAGGCGCAGATCCAGGAGCACGCCAGGATCAGTGGTTTTCCCGCCAACCGCATTTCCCAGGTCATGAACATCATCGATCCGACGACGGCGGAGTAACCGCGACCGGACCCGATTCGTGTTTCAACCCAGAGACCGTCTCCATGAGTACACCCATTGATCTGACAGCCTTGAAAAACCGCCAGATGGCCTCGTGGGCCAGCGGTGACTACGCCGTGATCGGTACTACCTTGCAGATCGTCGGCGAGCAGCTGGCCGAAGCCTGCGACCTGTTGTGCGATGAACGCGTGCTCGACGTTGCCGCCGGCAACGGCAACGCGACACTCGCCGCTGCGCGTCGTGGTTGCCAGGTGACCTCCACCGACTATGTCGCTGCCTTGCTGGAACGCGGCGAAGAGCGGGCCCGGGCAGAGCGCCTGAACGTCTCCTTCCAGGTTGCCGATGCCGAAGCCTTGCCGTTCGCCGATGCGAGTTACGACGCCGTACTGTCGACCTTCGGCGTGATGTTCGCGCCGGACCAGCCCAAGGCCGCCGCAGAGTTGGCGCGAGTCTGCCGCCCGGGTGGGCGGATCGGCCTGGCCAACTGGACACCGGAAGGCTTCGTCGGCCAGATGTTCAAGACCCTGGGCCAGCACCTGCCACCCCCTCCGGGTGCAAATCCGCCCTCACGCTGGGGCAACGAAGCCTGGCTGCACGAGCATTTCGACGAGCGTGAATTCCTGCTCCAGGTGACGCGCCGCACGTTCAATTTCCGCTATCGCTCGGCGGCGCATTTCATCGACACCTTCCGCGACTGGTACGGACCGGTGCACAAAGCCTTCGCTGCACTGCCCGCAGATGGCGCCAAGGCCCTGGAGACCGACCTGACCGAGCTGATCAACCGGATGAACCGGGCGGGCGACAAGTCGCTGGTGGTGCCGAGTGAATACCTGGAGGTGGTGATCACACGGCGTTGAGTGACCACAAGCCAAATGTGGGAGCGGGCTTGCTCGCGAAAGCGGTGTGTCAGTCGCATCAATGCCGCCTCCAGCAACTCGCGCAACACCGACCGATGACAATGCGCTTCATCCTCGCAATAACACCCCACGGCCAGGGACGTCTGATGGGACAGTGCGGCCAGCAGGTCGAGCATCTGACTGGCAGCGGGCTGGTTCATCTCGGCCTTGAACTTGCGTCTGAACACCTCCCAGGCCCTGGCATCTTGCGCGGCCTTGGCTTCGGCCACCAATTGCGCACTGGGCGACAGCAGCGGCTGCCAGACATCATAAAAATCCCGACGGGCGAATTCGGCTTTCGGTACGCCACGGGGAGGGCGGCGTACCGTGCCCAGGCGTAACCCTTCGTCGGGGCGACGGGGTGATCCGAGTTGAACGATATGGACCGCCATGGCTACTTGAGCCGCGATTCGTCGATCCACTCGAGTGCCGTACGCCACAAGCAAATGCCCAGGAAGTATGCCGACATCAGCAGCCATAGCCCCATCACCAACGGGTTGATCAGCGGGTGGTTGAGCACCAGCGACAGGCTGCACAGCAACCAGATGGCCGTCA
Organism: Pseudomonas sp. KB_15; assembly: GCF_052114525.1. Lineage (NCBI taxonomy): Bacteria > Pseudomonadati > Pseudomonadota > Gammaproteobacteria > Pseudomonadales > Pseudomonadaceae > Pseudomonas > Pseudomonas sp. KB_15. The sequence continues at coordinate 27,469 of NZ_JBFREX010000047.1, forward strand.
CCGCAATGTTGATCGGCATGAACCGGCGCACGCGGAACGGATGCAGGAATTTCATCCGGGTCACGGTCAGCAGGGCCAGGCCAATGACCGTGACGAAAGTGATCCACGGTGACGGGGCGATGATGTACAGGCACAGGGCAACCACGTTCCAGGCGGCGGGGAAACCCTGGAAGTAGTTGTCTTTGCTCTTCATGTTGACGTTGCAGAAGCAGAACAGCGACGACACCAGTATCAGCGACACACTCAGCAGCAAGGTGTAGTCCGGCAACGGGATGTAGCGATAGATGAACAGTGCCGGGATAAACACATACGTCAGGTAATCGATCACCAGGTCGAGGATCGAGCCATCGAAGCTCGGCAGCACCGACTGCACATTGACCTTGCGCGCCAGCGCACCATCCAGCCCGTCGACGATCAGGGCGACACCCAGCCACAGCAGGCAATGGGTCGGCTGGTTATCCAGCAGCGACAGGGTGGCCAGGAAAGCGGTGACCACGCCGGTGGCCGTAAAGCCATGGGCGCCCCATGCTTTGAGTCTGGCGATGTACAGGGTTGAAATCACGGGGGCGTTCTCCAGTAAATGAAGCAAGCCAGTTATCACCCCGCGTACAGGGGCGGTGGCAAACCGGGTCGGGTTGCAGGTATCGACCGGGTATCCGGGAAGAAGGTTCACCACCTATGAATCTTAGCTGCGCCGGCAAAAAATACCCCGGATAAATCCGCGGTAGCGAGGGCGCGTCAGCCCAACGGTGCTGGCACATTCGCCATCGGGGGCTATCGTTGCCTGACTGGATGAACCCCCTGCAAAAGAGGACAAGCGTCATGAACACCAGCGATCTGCTCGAACAATTATTGCGCGCCGGCCAGGGCTCGATGGCGCAACAGGGCGGCGCTGGCGCGTCGGCCCAGGGCGGGCTCGGTGGATTGCTCGGCGGCTTGTTGGGCGGTGGTGCTGGTGGCGGTGGAGCAGGGTTGGGCGGATTGCTCGGTGGTTTGCTCGGCGGCGGTTCGCCGATGGGTGGTGCACCACAAAGCCGATCCGGTGGCGGTACCAGTTACACAGCGCTGGCGTCCCTCGGCATGATGGCGTTCCAGGCATACCAGGACTGGCAGCGCAGTCAGGCGTCGGCACCGCAAGAAGCGCCGCGCACGGTGGACTTGCTGGCCGGTCCGGAGGCCGAGGAGCACAGCCATGCAATCCTGCGGGCGTTGATAGCCGCGGCCAAGGCCGATGGCCGGATCGATGACGCCGAGAAGCAGATGATCAGCGCTGAAATCGGGCGTCACACCGACGATCCGCAATTGCAGCAATGGCTGGACGACGAAGTCGCCAAGCCACTGGACGCCAACGACGTCGCGCAATCGGCGACCGACCCTGCCATGGCCTCGGAGATGTACCTGGCCAGCGTCCTGCTGGTGGATGACCAGCAGGACGCCGAGCGTAATTATCTGGATGAACTGGCAGCGGCGTTGCAGATCGAGCCGGAGCTGCAATTGCATCTTGAGCAGCAGGCCAGGGGCGGTGCCTGAAACGGCGTCGTCGGCAGAAACGTAACGCCCCCCGTGGGTGGAGCGGTACAAGTCCCGGCAGGTGATCACCACCGGGATGCGCCGGCGGGTCGGGATAAAAAAACAGCTCAGGCCGGACTCCATGTGGCGAGGGAGCAAGCCCCCTCGCCACATGAGTGTGTTACTTCAGGAACGCCTGGAAGTCGGTCCCCAGTTTGTCGATCGCCGCCTTGAAGTCCTTGGCGGTAATCTTCTGGCTTTCATTTTCCAGGGCGGTGCCAAACACCTTGCGCACCACTTTGGCCACGGTCTGGTTGCTCTTGGCGTCGATGAACTCGGCTTCGATGAACAGGGTGGTTTCCTGGTCACGGTGACCGGTGGCTGCCTGTGTTGCCCCGACAACGGCCGCGACCGGTACCACTTCATACCACTTCATGCCTTCGTTTTCGGCGTTAACCCCGGTAATCGCCGCGCGCATGATCAGGGGGCGGGAGCCCGCCGGTGCGGAGGAGGTATTGGACACTACACGGTATTTCTGACCCAGCGTGGCCTTGGCCTTGTTGGTCATGTAGTTCTGAATGTCGGTCAGCGTCTGCTGGTTGACCCGCTCATTGGGTTTGGGGGCCGGGTACAGTTCCAGTTTGTTGAACACCACGGTGTCATAAGCATTCGCGTTCCATGAAGGGCTGACCCAGCGCATCGCGGTTCCGCCGCTAGGCGTCTGGACTTCCTGCAGGTTGTTGTAGTTGGACAGGAAACCTGAGTATTGCGCCTTCTCAGTCACTTTCGAGGTGCAACCGCCAAGCAACAGACCGGCCAGCGCGGCGCCGACGAGCAGTTTTCGGGACAGATTCATAGTGGTGTGTACTCCTTGGATGAAATCGTCGTTCTTTCGTTTGCAGGACATCAGAAGCGCCAGGTCATATTCCCGGCCAAGGCTTGAATCCAGGCATTGTCGAATTGACCGGAAATTCGATTGCCCGATACGGACTTGGCCTGGTCAACCGGCATGTCGCCGAGCCAGACCATGGCCCAACTGACGTTGACATCGGTGTCCTTGTTCAGAGCATAGGTGGCTCCTGTTGCAATGCGCCAGGATTCGTTCATCGGCACCACCACGCTGCGATTGCTGTCCGAGACGGCGCTGCTGTCGTAGGCCACGCCGAAGTTCCACAACCACTGCTCGGTGGCCTGGTATTGCGCGCCCAGGGAGAGGTGCCAGGTGTCCTTGAAGCCGGCGTCGACCGTAGTCGATTGCGCTCCAAATGCCGTGGTGTCGACCTCCACGGCGATGTCGCCGAACTCGGACCAGTCCTGCCAGTTGGCCGAGGCCAGCAACGCCCATTGCCGGTCCAGTTGCTGGAACAGGCTCAGGGTAACGGTTTGCGGCACCTTCATGTCGAGTTCGGTGTCGGTGTTGTTGACGCGCTCGAGCAAACGTCCATCGCCCTTCACATCGAGCCGGTCCTCGAAGTCAAGGTCGACCTGGCTGGTGTAGGTCAGGCCGATGCGCGTGCCGGGTTGCGGGGCGTAGATCACGCCCACGTTGGCGCCATAGCCCCAGGTGTTGTCCCTGTACTTGTATTGGCCGTCAGAGCGGTCAGTGAAGCCGAAAGGGGAGCGGTCGATGGCGGTGTCTGCCTTCAACATGCCGTACATGGCCTTGATGCCCAGGCCAACCGACCACTGCTCGTTGAAGCGATAAGCCACGCTCGGTACCAGCGACAGGCCGAGCAGGCTGGAGTTCTGCGCGAAGTAGCGGCCTGACCAGTCATTGTCGTAATTGAGCGCCAGGCCGAAGTCACCGTACTGGCCGAAACCGACGCTCCAGTGCTCGTCCAGTTCATGGCTGATGAAAAAGCTGCCACCGGGAATCGGATCGAGGGCATTGCCGCTGCCAGTGCCCTGGACGCTGGTGCCGGAGTCGCGGTCGAAGCTCAAATCGCCGTATAGAACCTGCAAGCCGGCGGTGATTTGCGTGCCCGGCAAGTAGCTCATGCCTGCAGGGTTGCTGGCGATGGTCGAGGGACCTTGCGCACGGGCGGCGGCACCGGCGTTGGCCAGGCCGGCGTTATCGGTGCCGATTTCGTAAAGCATGATGCCGCCGGCCCAGGCTGGCTGGCAGCACAGGGCAAGTAGCGTACAGGCAGGTAGGGCCAGTGTGCTTGTGCGCATGTAACTACCTCGGCAAATGTCCATTTCGAATGTGGGTGGCCTATGCCGGCCACCCATGGTTTCGGCTGTTTACTTGGCCATGGCCGCCCGGGCCGCTTCAATCTTGGCCTTGACCGCTTCAAGATTGAAGCTCGCACCTTTCTGCATTGGCGGAAACTCCACGGCTGATTCGGCCAGTTTGACCACTTGTTGTTGCACAAACACATAACGCCAGAACTGGAATTTGAACCACTCGAAATACTCCAGCGAACCATTGGCCGCCATGTTCTCCGGCCATCCGGCGCGTTCGAACGGATCGAGGCGCAGGTTAGTCAGGATCGGCATGTCCAGCGTGACCTTGGCCCCCAGCCAGCCTCCGGGCTGATCGATGAAGCGGTACTTGAAGTCATCGATGCGGATCGCACCCAGGGCGCTCTCTCCAAAGTAGAAGATTTCATGCCGGTTCGACGGACCTTTTCCGGTGATCATTGGAGTTTGATCATAGCCGTCCAGGTGAACTTTGTAGGTGGTGTCGCCCAATTGTTTGCCTTTGAGCAGCTCTGCCGTGATGTTCGGGTTGCCCGCCGCCGCGACCAGGGTCGGGAACCAGTCCATGCCGGACATGATGCCGTTGGCGACCTGGTTGGCTGGCACCTTGCCCGGCCAGCGAATGATCGCCGGCGCCCGGAAGCCACCTTCCATGACCGTGCCTTTGCCCATGGCGAACGGGGTGGTGCCGCCGTCCGGCCAGGTGAAGTTTTCCGCGCCGTTGTCGGTGGTGAAAATCACGATGGTGTTGTCGTCCATGCCGTCTTTTTTCAGCTTCGCCAGGACGTCGCCGACGATGTCATCGAGCTGCGCCATGCCGGCTTCCTGTTCCGACCAGCCATTTTGCGCATTGCGCATGGCTTCGTACTTATCGGACAGGTGCGTGACGATGTGCATGCGGGTCGGGTTGAGCCAGACGAAGAACGGTTTGTTGTCCTGTTTGGCCTTGTCGATGAAAGAGAAGGCCTTGTCGCGAATCTCGTCGTCGACGGTTTTCATCCGGTCCGGATAGAGCGTGCCGGCGTCTTCGATTTTCTGCTTGCCGACCTTGCCCCAACGCGGCATTACGGTGGCGTCATCGGTGGTGGTGGCCCAGCTGTGGACCATGTTGCGTGGGCCGACGCTTTCCAGCAGTTCCTTCGGATAATTGGGGTGCGCCGGGTCTTCCATGGCGTCGAGGTGATAGAGGTAGCCGAAGAATTCGTCGAAACCGTGGACGGTGGGCAGGAACTGATTCAGGTCGCCCAAGTGGTTTTTGCCGAACTGGCCGGTGGCATACCCCATGGCCTTGAGGGCGGTCGCGATGGTGACGGCTTCGGCGGGAATACCCACGGGCGAGCCGGCCTGGCCGACAGTGGTCATGCCAGTACGAATCGGCAGTTCGCCGGTGATGAAGTTGGCGCGTCCGGCGGTGCAGCTGGCTTCGGCGTAGTAGTCGGTAAAACGCATGCCTTCATTCGCGAGTTGGTCGAGATTGGGCGTTCTGCCCGCCATCATGCCCTGGTTGTAGACGCCGATATTCGACCAGCCGATATCGTCGCCCATGATCACCAGGATGTTGGGGGCTTTGTCGGCGGCCAGGGTCAGGTCAGGAAATGCCATTGCATGCAGCAACAGGGGGATGGCGAAGATCGAGGATAAGGTTGTCCGGTTCATGTCGAGCTCCTGCGTACTTGCGTTAGTACATAGAGACGCGCCCCCAGCCGCCGTTGAAATTCGTAACCCCCGCGAATAGCGTAGGTTTGAATGGCGAAATATCCAGTAATGAATAGTCGGAAAGACAGTGTTTCAGGCGCTTGCACCGAAATGGCGTACCGGCAAATGCGCCGGTCGAATCGGGCGGCGAGCGATACTCGCCGCCTTCATCGTCATTACCGGCCGGCAGTGGCGGCCAGCAATGGTGCGATTTGCTCGTCGGTCAATGCGGCGTGCACGTCCATGCTCATCAGGTCGTTCCACTCCAGCACCCACTTTTGAATCGGCACCAAATCACTCGCTTCGGCAATGCCGAAGCCGGCCGAACTCCCTACGGCGTGCCAGCGTCCGTGCATGGTGACGCCTGCGGGCGGCGCGCCACCGGTCTTGAGAAAACGTGCGATTGCGGCATCACGGTTGTCAGGGCTGATTGTCCAACTGACGATGAATAACATCGGCCACCTCCTGTTGCGCACTGGCACCTGTGTTCTGCGCGTACCTGGCTGGCGCCGGGGCCGTGGCCACGCTTGGGTTTCCAGCTCCGTCCTGCTGGCTTGCGGCAATATCTCCCAAGGAAGGCATAGCAGTGCCCCGCGATTCATGTACGACCGCTGATCCTGTTCCGGTGCATTTTCGAGGGAGTAACAGACGCCTGTTTCACCAGCGAAACATGGGCAGCGGCCGCAGCGGCGAGCGGATGAATTGCTTTGCTGAAAGCCTCACCAGCATCGAGTGAAAACCATGATCGGGAAAGGCCGACTGCACGGTTTTGATGAAGGGGCGGGGCAAGCCGAAACGGACCAGGCCCAGGGACACATCCACCAGATCGGCCTGGCGGAAGGGTTCGACGCTGTTGGCGTAGGCGCCGCGATAGCGGCGCAGCTTGTGATGTTCAAGTATCAACGCGCTGACTTCATCCTTCAGTTCCGGTCGTTGCTGGCTGTCCAGGTACTCAGTGGCCAGGGCAATGGACGGGGGCAGGTAGTCAAGGGTGTCATCGGTCCAGATGCCCAGGTCATGAAACGCCGCCGCGATTTGTACGGCCTCCGAGGGCTGACCTTCGGTAGCGGTGAGGGCGGTATGGAAATTCAGCACCCGGTAAATGTGGTTGCGGTAGCCCTGCAGGTCGGCACCGATGGCCAGTGCGAACGAGGTGAGAATCTTGTCGGTGAGGGGGAAATCGAGAATGGGCTTCATCAGGCGTCACGCAACAGGTCGTTGGCATTGAGCAGCTCGTAGGCAATCTCCGGTCGCTTTTCCATGGCCCGGCGAATGGCGGCTGGGATATTGGCGCGGGTCTTGCGGCACAGCCCCGGCAGTTCGCCGATCTGGATGCCGATGCCGCGCATGGTGCGCACTTCGTTGAAGCCGGGGGCGATGTCCACGCGGATGCCCAACTGTTCGAACATGCGCCGTTGCAGGTGCTCCAGATCGCTCAGGCTCTGCAGGTTCTCCAGGCGTTCGATCAGGCGTTTTTCTTCGTTGCGGGTCAGAAACAGAATGCGCAGGTCCGCCCCCGGTGTTTCCAGCAACGGGTCACGCCCGCAGTCGCAGGCGCCGGGCGGGCAGGGTGAGCGGATCGCAGCGGTGGTGGTCATGGGGATCAATCATAGAGCGCTGTGATTGAGTTTGCCCATAGGGATTTTTGGGGGGATGCAATGCAATGTGGGAGCGAGCTTGCTCGCGATGGCGTCGTGTCAGGCAACAGTGATGTTGGCTGCAAAATCGCTATCGCGAGCAAGCCCGCTCCCACAGGTTTTACGGTGAGTCTCGCTTACCTCATTTCAAGACCAGCATCCGATAAACGCCGTCCTCGACTTCGATCCCGTGGGTGTCATGGGTGAAGCCGGGGAAGGATCTGTCGAACGCTTCCAGCGCCTTGAGGTACGCCAGCAACGGACCGTCCGCAGGCCCTGCGTTCTCACCCGGCATAAGCAACGGGATGCCAGGTGGATACGGCACGATACCGGTGGCGGCGAGGCGCCCGGCAGCTTCGTTGAGGGTCACCAGTTCGATGTCGTTGCGCACCAGTTTTTCGTAGGCCTCCACCGGGCTGAATTCGGCTTTTGGCAGGGTGCCGAAGGCCTGGGACATGTTGGCGGTGGTCTTGTGTTTCTTCATGGCGGCGAAGATTTCGTCGGCCAGATCCTTGAGGCCCATGCCGGCATAGCGTTGCTGGTTGGCGTTGTACAGATCGGGCAGGCACAGCTCGAGTTCGGCGTTGTCGTCGTAGTCACGCTTGAAGTCGAGCAGGGCGTTGAGCAGCGTGCCCCATTTGCCTTTGGTGATACCGATGGAGAACAGGAACAGGATGGTGAAGTCGGTGGTTTTCTCCACCACGATACCCTGGCGCCCCAGGTACGCGGTGACTACGCAGGCGGGGATGCCGCTGGCGAGCAGGTTGCCGTCGTCGCCCATGCCCGGGCTGAGCACCGAGACCTTGATCGGGTCGAGCATGCAGTAGCCATCTTCGATGTCGCCGAAGCCGTGCCATACCGCGTTCGGGTGCAGGACCCAGCAGTTCGGATCGGTTTTAAGCGTAGCCGGGTCGACTTCATGGAACGGCACGGTCGCTGCGCCAACCTGTACGGTCGGTGGTTGCCAGCAGGTGAAGAACCAGTCGTCCTTGCTCAGCATTTCGTTATGCATGCGCGAGAGAACCTGGCGGAAGCTGATCGCTTCTTCGATCGACTCGTTGGTGAGGATCTGTCCGCTCGGCGATTCCATCATTGCCGAGCTGACGTCGCAGGACGCCATGATCGCGTAGTTCGGCGATGTGGAGGCGTGCATCATGTACGACTCGTTGAAGCGTGCATGCTCGATCGGGTTACGGCCGTCGCGCACGTGGATCATCGAGGCCTGGGACAGGGCGGCCAGCAACTTGTGGGTCGACTGGGTGGCGAACACGGTCGGTTTGGACTTGTCGTGATCGGCCGGGTTGCCGTGCATGGCATGGCGTCCGCTGTACAGCGGGTTGAAGCGCGCATAACCGTACCAGGCTTCGTCGAAGTGCAGACGGTCGACGCTTTCGCCCAGCAGCTCTTCGACGCGGGTGACGTTGTAGGTCAGGCCGTCGTAGGTGGAGTTGGTGATAATGGCGTGCACCGGCGTCGGGTCGATGCCTTGCTTGACCAGCGGGTTGTTGGCGATGGCGGTTTTCACGCCTTCGGCACTCAGGGTCTGCGGCAGGATCGGGCCGATGATGCCGTAGCGGTTGCGGGTCGGCACCAGGTAGGTCGGAATCGCCCCGGACAGCGTCATCGCATGCTCGGCGGACTTGTGGCAATTGCGGTCGCACAGGGCGATCTGGTTGCGCGTGACGCTGGCCATGAGGATGACGCGGTTGGACATCGACGAGCCGTTGGTCACGTAGTAAGTGCGGTGGGCGCCGAAGACCTTGGCGGCATAGCGTTCACCCTGGCCGATAGGGCCGCTGTGATCGAGCAGCGAACCGAGTTCGCCAACCGAGATCGACAGGTCGGAACGCAGCAGGTTCTCGCCGAAAAACTCATAGAAGGCCCGGCCTGCGGTGCTCTTCAGGAACGCCGTGCCGCCGGCATGGCCGGGGGTGTGCCAAGAGTATTCATAGTTGCGGGCAAACTTCACCAGCGCGCCGAACATCGGCGGCAGGGCGGCCTGGCGATAGCGTTCGATGGCCGCCAGGATGCGCCCGCTGAGGAAACGGGAGGTGTCCTCGGGCAGCCAGATGAAGTCGTCGGCGTGTTGCATGACCAGCAACGGAATGCTCGACGCGGTGGTGCGGTCGCTGATCAGGAACACCGGCACCCGGGTGTTGCGCTCGCGCAGCTTGACCAGCAATTTGGTGCAGTCGGCGTGGCCTTCGCTGGTGTCCATTTCCCAACGGATGAGCACGCATTGAATGGCGGGGTCCGAACGCAGGATCGAGGCGGCATCGGTGAGGCTTTCCGAGGCCAGTACGCTGACACCACGTCCCTCTACGTCGTGGACCAGTTGATCCAGGGCGCGGCCAAACACCGTTCGCTTGTCTGGCGGGCTGCTGACCAGTAGCGCCAGCATGCCCAGCGAGTGTTTATATTCCGTCATGCTTGAACCTCCATAGTGGTTTTATTCAGATTGTTCACCGGCACTGGCTCGGCAGTGAGGTGCTGCGCGCTGACGGTTTGCGTCGGTACGCTGTTGTTGAGAGCTTCGAGACGGATCAGACGGTTGTTGACGAAACCGAACAGGGTGTAACCAACGATCGTGGCCACGCCGCCCAGCATCAGGGCCTGCTCACCGGAGCTGTACAGCGCCAGGTAGCTGTAGGCCGCCGCGATCAGGGCAATGACGTTGGTCACCAGCGCCTTGCCTTCCGGCACGTTGGAGACTTTCTGCATGGTCATCAGCGCGGCCATGGACAGGATGTAAGGCACCAGGTTGGTCACCACCGCGAGGTTGACCAGGGTGTCGAACTGCTTGCTCAGGTCGGGGCTGATGGTGAGCAGGGCCAGTGCGGTCTGTGCGGCGAGCAGTACCAGCATGCCGACAATCGGCGTACCCGCCTTGTTGGCCTTGGCGAAGATCGACAGGAAGTAACCGGTGTCGGCCGAGCTTTTGTACACCTGGGCAATCGTGAACTGCCAACCCAGCAGCGAACCGATGCAGGCGAGCACCATGGCCGCCATCACGATGTCGCCGACCATCGGGGTGAACATCTTGGCGAACACCAGGCCGAACGGCGCGGTGGACGCGACCAGTTCTTCGTTGCCGACGATACCGAAGATGACGTTGGTGGAGACGATGTAGATCACCGCCGCACCCAGGGTGCCGCCCAGTACCGCGATCGGTACGTTGCGCTCAGGGTTTTCCACCGCGTCGGTGTTGGCGCAAGCCGATTCCAGACCGAGGAAGGCCCACAGGGTAATTGCCACCGAGGCGCCGGCCGCTTCGAACCAGCCCTTGTCGTGGGGGTTCCAGCCAGCGGCGTACACGCTGCTGTCGAACCAGAACCAGCCCACCGTGGATACCAGCACCACCGGTGCAATCACACCCCAGACCGTGATCGCGCCAATGCGGCCAGTAATGCGCGCGCCGCCAAAGTTGGCGAAGGTGGTGATCCACAACAGGGCAATAGTCGCCAGACCTACTTGAAGGGAATCGAGCTTTATCCCGAACAACACCTGGATATAGCCGACTGCGGTAATACTGATCGCCACGTTGGCAATCAACAGCGACAGACCGTAGGTGTAGTTGGTGATGTAGTTACCCGCCTTACCGAACGTGTATTCGGCATAACCGCCCATGCCGCCGGTCTTGCGGCTGAGCATCCCGCATCGCGCAAAGGCGTAGGCCAGAGCGAGCGAGCCAGTGGCCGTCACCAGCCAGGAAAGGATCGAAATTGCACCGACTTCCGCCAGTTTCGTCGGTAGTAGCACAATACCCGAGCCCAACATGTTGACGGCGGTCAACATTGTCAGTTGCCCCACACTCATTTTCTTTGCGACTGACATTCCGTTGCCTCACTTAGTTGGCGATTGAGAGTCTTAGCTATAGCAAAGGATTGAAAACTCGCAAGAAATGGCGTTATCCATTTCTTTTTTGCATTAATTTGCAGAAAAGGCACGATGCTGGCCCACAAGTTTAAAAATCCTCAGCAAAATTAGTTCATTTTCAGCCAGTTAAATAGGTCAAGATGCGCAAGACATGGATCGCGTTAATTCCGCTAGTTGTTGCGGGTATAGCCCATTCGGCTCAAGCCAAAGAACTGGCCAGCAATGATAAGTACATGTGCAGTTGGGGTGCGGGCACCGCTGCAAGGGCACAGGAACTCAAGCTCTCGGGCGTTTCTCTGTATGCCGCCCGCCAGAAAATCCAGGTCTACAAGTTCGCCAAATCCTGGATGCGCATGATGGCACTTGGCATTACAGAACAAACTTATGACAGTCCGTCGCGATTGAAACCAATTGCTGTACGGCAGAGCTTTTATGAGGACTGTGTCAGGTACAAGTTGGCGCGAAAGTAAAGAGAAAGCGGGCGCCGGTCGGCTCGACCACCGTGTGGGCTTGTGACGTCTATATTGATTGACCATCCCCGCGAGGGCGGGGCGTTAAAACCGGTTTCTTACAACTCAATCAGGAGGTCACCATGAACCAGATCGATAAAGTGTTGTACACCGCCAAAACCCACACCACGGGCGGGCGTGACGGCGCTTCCCGCAGCTCCGACGGGATCCTCGATGTGAAGCTGTCGTCGCCAGGTGCGGGCGGTGGCGGTACTAACCCCGAGCAACTGTTCTCTGCCGGTTGGTCAGCCTGTTTCATCGGCGCCATGCAAGTGGCGGCCAGGGAAATGAAAGTGACGTTGCCCAAGGATGTGGCCGTCGATGCCGAAGTCGACCTGGGCACCAATGAAGGCGGCTACCTGCTGCAGGCGCGGCTCAATGTCAGCCTGCCAGGGCTGGATCGTGAAACCGCGCAAAAAATCGTCGACACCGGGCACCAGTATTGCCCGTACTCGAAAGCCACGCGCAACAACATCAACGTGGTGCTCAAGCTCGTTTGAGCTGACATGAAAAGGTCTTGGCGAATGACATGGGTTGTCGCCAAGACCTGAAGGGCTCGCCGCAAACAACGACCTGATTCAGGGGGAGCCGAGGACATTGAAATTTTCGGTGACGGTGGATTTCCAACGGATACTTTTTTGGGCAACTCCTGTGGGAGCGAGCTTGCTCGCGATGGCGGTGGGTCAGCCAATATCTCTATTGGATGTGCCGGCCTCTTCGCGAGCAAGCCCGCTCCCACAGGTATTGTGTTTTAACTGACGGGGAAATCAATTCATCTTGCTGTGATCATGTGCCATGTTGCTGTGATCCATGGTGCCAATCGCCTTGGCCACGGCTTCAACCTGGATCGACTCTTTCTCGCCCTTGGCGTCTTCGACGGTCAGGGTCAGCGGCACCTTGTCGCCTTCCTTGATCTGGCCCGTCAGGTTCATGAGCATGATGTGGTAGCCATTGGGATCCAGGCTCACCGCTTTTCCGGCCGGCAGTGCCACAGCGTCCACCTGCTGCATTTTCATCACATCGTCTTTCATGCTCATTGCATGAATCTGCACCAGCCCTGCCACTGGCGATTGCACGCTCAACAGTTTGCTGTCGCTGCTTGCGGTGACGGTCATGAAGGCGCCGCTCGACGGCTGGCCGGCCACGGTGGCGCGGACCCAGGCGTCGTCGACCCGGGTTTGTGCCGATACCTGAAAGGCCAGGCCGATCAGGGACAAGCCCAGCGCCAGTTGCTTGCAATGCTGTGCGAAACGCGTTTTAGCCTGCGGGGCATTCATTTCAGCAAATCTCCATCACGGTGAGCAGGTCTTCTGCGCACTCTTGGGCTGTCAGGGACGCGGAGAGTCCCAGGCGCAGAGTGCCCCGGGAGTCGAAGACATAACTGGTCGCGGTATGGGAGAGGGTATAGGTATCGCCGCTCGGGACCTTTTCAAAGAACACGCCGAACTCCTTGGCGGTGGCGGCGGTTTCTTCCAGCGTGCCATACAGCGCTTCGAAACTCGGGTCGAATGCCTTGACGTACTTGTCGAGCATCTCGGGTGTGTCGCGCTCAGGGTCCAGGGTGATGAAGACCACCTGCAGCCTTTCGCCATCGCGACCCATCAGCTTCTTGGCCTGCGCGGCACGCGCCAGGGTGGTCGGGCACACGGCCGGGCACTGGGTGAAGCCGAAGAACACCATCGGCATCAGGCCGCGATAGCTGCCCAACATTCTGGTTTCGCCCTGAGCGTCCTTGAGCTTGAAGTTGCGCCCCATGATCTTGTCGCTGAGGTCTTTGCCGTACTTGAACGATAGCTTGCTGCTGTCGTCGCAACCGGCGAGCAGGCCCAGGCTCAACAGGCCCATGCCCTGCAGGACAGTTCGGCGGGTATACAAAGTACTCATGGAAAAAAGCATCCTGTTGAACAGGCTGAAACTGACAGCGTGGTGACTGTACAGACGAAAAAATCGGGTGGATGTTAACAAACTGTGTCGGTGCTGGAGGCGCGGATACGACCATTGGACCGGTGCTGAGGCGTGACATAGTGTCGCGCCGGAGGTTGAAGGCAGCCGACACCTGTGGCGAGGGGGCTTTTGTGGCGAGGGGGCTTGCCCCCGTTCGGCCGCGAAGCGGTCGCCAATCAGATGCACGCGGTTTACCTGACAAACCGCATTGCCTGTATTTGGGACTACTTCGTAGTCCAACGGGGGCAAGCCCCCTCGCCACAATGTTTCGCTTAAGCTTAACGACGCAGCTGCGCGCAAAAATCCTGTTCCGGCTGCGCCGCCGTGTACCACACGTAATCCGCGCTGTCGGCGGTCACGGTCTTGCCCGCTTCGGCCAGGATCAGCACCGTATTCCCTTCACCCGCACCCAGGTCCTTCAGATGCAGTGGCACGCCCAGATCCTTGCGCACGTGAAAGGCACCGGCCAGCAGCATCGCTGGCGTCGGCGCGGCCATCAGGCGTTCGGCCATGCGTCGGTCACGTTGTTGCTGCACGGCGAGCATTGCCGGCATCTGCGCTTCGGGCAGCAGGCCGCAATGGGATTGGCGGATGTCGTCCAGCAAGGTCGCCTGCACCTGTTCAGTGGTGGACGCTTCGCCTTTCAAAACCGGGCGCTGTTTGTAGATCTGCATGATCTGCGCGCGGTCCAGGTTCGCCGCCAGCAGCGGATACGGTTGTCGCAGCGCGTAAGTGACGAGTGCACCATAGACGCTCCAGTCCCAATTGGACTGCCAGGCCAGCGCCTTGAACGCATCGGTCGGTGGCTGGCCGGCGCGGGCCGCGGCTTGCGCGGCATCGACTTTGGCCTGTTGATCGGGATTGAGCATCTCCATCAGCAGGCTGCCCTGGACACGTTGTGCCGTCAGCTCGCGCAGCAACCACAACTGCAGGGCGTGGTGGTCCGGGTTGTCGTGCTGTTCACCGACCAGAACGCGCGGCGCAACGGCCAGGCGTTCGACCAGTTCCTGCGGTGTCAGCGTGCGACCGGTAGCCAGTTCGCGGATGACCCCGAGGTCGGTGTGATCCCGGCCTTGCGGGGCGATGGGCGCCGGAGGCGGTGTGACCTGATGAGTGGTTTGGCAGGCAGCCAACAGGCTGAACGCACACAGCAACAGAAAGCGCATCGGTTTTCCTTGAATAGATAGAAGCCCCCACGATCAACGAAGGAGGGGGACGGTATCAGCGCGCGATGATCAACGGGTGGCCGCGTTCCGGGTGCTGGTGAATCAGCACCTCCAGGCCATACACCGCCGCCAGCGCCTCGGCGGTCAACACCTCTGCCGGTGGGCCGTAGGCGTGGGGCAGGCCCTGTTGCAACAACAGTAGTTGATCGCAGTAACGTGCGGCGAGGTTGAGGTCGTGCAGGATCACCAGCACCGCTGCCCCGCGCTCGGCGAAGTCGCGCACGGCTTGCAAAATGGTGTGCTGGTGCAACGGATCAAGCATCGACGTCGGTTCGTCGAGCAGCAGGGTTTGCCCTTCGGCCCCCGGCCAGAGTTGAGCGAGCACCCGCGCCAGATGCACGCGCTGGCGTTCGCCGCCGGACAGGGCCAGATAGCTGCGCCCGGCAAGATGAAGCGCATCGGCCGCTGAAAGCGCCTCGGCGACGATTTCGGCATCGCGCACGCGGCCGCTGGCGTGAGGCAAGCGCCCCATGCCCACGACTTCATTGACCGAGAACGCAAAGTTCAGGCTCGAACTCTGCGGCAGCACAGCCAGGCGCCTGGCCCGTTCCTGACCCGGCCAGTCGGCGAGTGGACGCTCATCGAGGCTGACCGTGCCTTCGCTGGTTGGCAGTTCGCCGCACAAGGCGGCGAGCAGGGTGCTTTTGCCGGCGCCGTTCGGTCCCAGCACGCCGAGCACTTCGCCGGGGCGCAATTGGATATCGATGTTCGCCAGTACCGTGCGGTTGCCACGACGTACCAGCAAGTTGTTTGCCCGCAGCATCAGGAACGCCCTCGTACCAGCAGATAAAGAAAGAACGGCGCGCCGATCAGTGCGGTCACGATGCCGATCGGCAATTCGGCCGGCGCCAACAGCAGGCGCGCGGCCAGATCGGCAAGCAACAGCAGGCTGGCACCGGCCAGTAACGAAGCAGGCAGCAACACCCGGTGATCCGGGCCGACCAGCAGGCGCATCAGATGCGGCACTACCAGACCGATAAAGCCGATCAGGCCGGCCGCCGCGACTGCCGCGCCGACGCCAAGCGCCGTGCACAGCACCAGCTCAAGCTTGATCCGCTCGATGTCGAAGCCCAGATGACGGGCCTCCGACTCACCCAGCAGCATCGCGTTGAGCGCCGCCGCGCGACGTGGCAACCACAACGCCACGCCCAGGGTGACGATCAGCAACGGCCACAGGCGCGGGTAGCTGGCACCGTTGAGGCTGCCCAGGTTCCAGAACGTCAGGGTGCGCAAGGTCGCATCATCGGCCAGGTAGGTGAACAGCCCGACCCCGGCACCGGCCATGGCCGTCATCGCCACACCCGCCAACAGCATGGTGGCAACGTCGGTTTGCCCGTCGCGGCGACCGAAGCGATACACCACTGCCGTCACGATCAAGCCACCGGCGAAGGCGCTGACCGACAGCAGATAAGGTTCGATCGCCGGCGGCAAGCCACCGAGCAGGCTGCCGCCGACGATGGCAAGGGCGGCACCGAGCGCAGCACCACCCGAGACGCCAACCAGACCCGGATCGGCCAAGGGGTTGCGGAACAATCCCTGCATCGCCACGCCGGACAACGCCAGTACCGAACCCACGGCGATGCCAAGCAGACTGCGCGGCAGGCGAATCTGCCCCAGGATCAGCTCCGCCTGTTGCGTGTCGCCACCTTCCAGCGGCAACCCCAGCAGACGCATCCCGGCCTGCAAGGTATCGCCCAGCGGCAGGCTGACCGGCCCGAGGGCCAGGGACAGCCAGAACACCAGCACCAGCAACAGCAGCAAAAAGATCAAGGTCGGACGCGGCCGAAAAATGGCCGTCATGGGGTGATCCCGGCGGTCTGCGCTTTGGCGTCCGGGTAGAACGCCGGGGGCAGTCGGGTCTGGGCATTGGCGATGGCCATCTGGCTGACGAGCACGCTGGCACAGGCCGGCAGTGTTTTCATACGCATCGGGACTATTCCTTAGCCGATCAGAGTGGTGGCGGTTTCAGGCAGGGCACGCCAGTCGTCACGCTCAGGGATGCCCGGCTTGCGCACGCCGAACAACGGGATCACCCGTTCGCCTTCGGCATCGAAACCTTCGTAGCGGGTGATGATGCCATCGACGCATGGCTTACGCACACGCCACTGTTTGGTCACATCACAGGTTTTGCGCGGCGAGGGTGGCCAGGTTGAGGTGTTCTGTGGCCCCAGGGTCGCTGCGCACAGAGTCATGAGCATCAGCTGCAGAAAACTGAGGGAAGAGAAGGACCGGCGGATCACCATCAACGCTATTGCGGATTAATGACCGTCCGGTTTCGCCGTGCCTCCGGTCGTAAAACCGCGCAACGGAACGGGCGGTGCCTAGACTTTCTGTTTGATCAGCCTTGGGGGGAGCCTGTCGGTCAACTTGCACCTGCGGTGCGCGGACAAGACAACCAGAGGTTCAATCATGACAACTCAATCGATAGATACCGAACAGATCAACCTGGTGGTACGCCAATACGTGGAGGGCATGGTCTTCGCCGATGAAGCGTTGTTGCGGCAGGCCTTTCACCCGGACTGCCGCATCATCGGCCACTACCATAAAGAACTCGAATGGGCATCCCTGGATGACTTTGTCAGTGCCATCCAGACCGAAGGCCCGGCGCCTGCCGGTACGCAGCCGTTCTGGCAGATGATCAATCTTGATATCACCGGTGATGCTGCCGCGGTCAAAGTCATCGATGATTTTGCCGGGATGCGGTTTACCGATTATCTGTCGCTACTGAAGGTTGATGATCGATGGGTGATCATCAACAAACTTTATTACTTCCATGAGTAACGCGGCTTTCAGGCAGACGCCTGTCCTGCACGCCTATCATGAGAGAAACTTGTGATCATCAATATTAAAATGAGTTTGTCTCACCCATGGGCAACTGTCGACAATAGCTCCCATCAAACGCATTGGAGTTATTTGACATGGCTGTTGCCCATTCTCTTGGATTTCCGCGCATTGGCCGCGACCGTGAACTGAAAAAGGCCCAAGAGGCGTTCTGGAAGGGCGAGCTGGACGAAGCCGGTCTGCGCGCCGTTGGCCGTGACCTGCGCAAGACCCATTGGGACTTGCAGAAAAAGGCCGGGATCGAGCTGTTGCCGGTCGGCGACTTCGCCTGGTACGACCAGGTCCTGACCCACTCGTTGATGTTCGGTGTGATCCCGGAGCGTTTCCGCCCGCACGATGGCAAGGCCAGCCTGCAAACCCTGTTCGGCATGGCTCGCGGTGTGAGCGACAGCTGCTGCGGCGGCGCGCACGCCCAGGAAATGACCAAGTGGTTCGACACCAACTATCACTACCTCGTCCCTGAGTTCAGTGCCGACCAGCAGTTCCAGCTCGGCTGGGATCAACTGTTCGAAGAAGTCGAAGAAGCCCGGGCGTTGGGTCACAACGTCAAGCCCGTCATCATCGGCCCGTTGACGTACCTGTGGCTGGGCAAGGCCAAGGGCGCCGGGTTCGACAAGCTCGAACTGCTCGAACGCCTGCTGCCGCTGTACGGCCAGATCTTCCAGCGTCTCGCCGCACAAGGCGTTGAGTGGGTGCAAATCGACGAGCCGATCCTGGTGCTCGATCTGCCACAAGAATGGAAAAATGCCTTCGAACGCGCCTACAACCTGATTCAGCGCGATCCGCTGAAGAAGCTGGTCGCCACTTACTTCGGCGGTCTGGAAGAGAACCTGGGCCTGGCCGCCAATCTGCCGGTGGACGGTTTGCACATCGATCTGGTGCGTGCGCCTGAACAGTACCCGACCATCCTCGATCGCCTGCCGGCCTACAAGGTTCTGTCGCTGGGCATAGTCAACGGCCGTAACGTCTGGCGCTGCGATCTGGAAAACGCCCTGGCCACCCTGCAACACGCTCACGAGCGTCTGGGTGATCGCTTGTGGGTCGCGCCATCCTGCTCGCTGCTGCACAGCCCGGTCGACCTGGGTCGTGAAGACAAGCTCGATGCCGAACTGAAAAGCTGGCTGGCGTTTGCCGTGCAGAAGTGTGAAGAAGTCGCGGTGCTGGCCCAGGCGGTCAACGAGCCGGAAGCGCCGAAGGTGCTCGAAGCGTTGACCCAAAGCCGTGCCGTCCAGACAAGCCGTGGCGCGTCGCCACGCATCCACAAACCGGCCGTTCAGGCACGGGTTGCGGCGATCACCGCCCAGGACAGCCAGCGTCAGTCGCTGTTTGCCCAGCGTATCGAGAAACAGCGCGCTGGCTTGAACCTGCCACTGTTCCCGACCACCACCATCGGTTCGTTCCCGCAAACCGCGTCGATTCGCCTGGCGCGCCAGTCGTTCAAGCAAGGCAAGCTGACCGAAGCCGAATACACCGAGGCGATGCACAGCGAGATTCGTCACGCCGTGCAAATTCAGGAGCGCCTGGGCCTGGACGTGCTGGTGCACGGTGAAGCCGAGCGTAACGACATGGTCGAGTATTTCGCCGAGCAACTCGACGGCTACATGTTCACCCGTTTCGGCTGGGTTCAGAGCTACGGTTCGCGCTGCGTGAAACCAGCGGTGATCTTCGGCGACCTGAGCCGTCCGAAAGCCATGACCGTCGAGTGGATCCGCTACGCCCAAGGCCTCACCGACAAAGTGATGAAGGGCATGCTGACCGGGCCCGTGACCATGCTGATGTGGTCGTTCCCGCGCGAAGATGTAAGCCGTGAAGTGCAGGCTCGTCAACTGGCCCTGGCGATTCGCGATGAGGTCGTGGACCTGGAAGCCGCCGGCATCCAGATCGTGCAGATCGACGAAGCCGCGTTCCGCGAAGGCTTGCCGTTGCGCCAGGCGCAGTGGCAGCACTACCTGGACTGGGCGACCGAAGTGTTCCGCCTGTGTGCATCCGGTGTGCGTGACGAAACCCAGATCCATACCCACATGTGCTACAGCGAGTTCAACGACGTGATCGAGTCCATTGCCGCCATGGACGCCGACGTGATCACCATCGAAACCTCGCGCTCGGACATGGAACTGCTGGACGCGTTCGAAGCCTTCGCCTACCCGAACGAAATCGGCCCTGGCGTGTACGATATCCACTCGCCACGGGTGCCGGACTCCTCGGAAATGGCCAACCTGCTGCGCAAAGCAGCCAAGCGAATTCCCGCCGACCGCCTGTGGGTCAACCCGGACTGCGGCCTGAAGACCCGTGGCTGGCCGGAAACCGAAGCGGCGCTGGTACACATGGTCAACGCTGCGCGTCAACTGCGTAAAGAATGGGCCTGACGCTTTACTGAGTGCGCCACCGAAACTTGTGGGAGCGAGCTTGCTCGCGATGACGGCACCACAGCCACCAACCAAGTGACCGCCTGACCGCTATCGCGAGCAGGCTCGCTCCCACCTGTGTTTTGCGCCGTGACAAGCATTGCTGTGCGCCACCAACACCAGTGGGAGCGAGCCTGCTCGCGATGACGGCACCACAGCCACCAACAAAGTGACCGCCAGACCGCTATCGCGAGCAAGCTCGCTCCCACCTGTGTTTTGCGCCGTGGCAAGTATTGCTGTGCGCCACCAACACCTGTGGGAGCGAGCCTGCTCGCGATGACGGCATCACAGCCACCAACAAAGTGACTGCCAGACCGCTATCGCGAGCAAGCTCGCTCCCACCTGTATTTTGCGCTATGGCAAGCATTGCTGTGCGCCACCAACACCTGTGGGAGCGAGCCTGCTCGCGATGACGGCATCACAGCCACCAACCAAGTGACTGCCAGACCGCTATCGCGAGCAAGCTCGCTCCCACCTGTATTTTGCGCCGTGGCAAGTATTGGCGTGCACCACCAACACCTGTGGGAGCGAGCCTGCTCGCGATGACGGCACCACAGCCACCAACCAAGTGACCGCCAGACCGCTATCGCGAGCAAGCTCGCTCCCACCTTTGTTTTGCGCCGTGACGAGCATTGCTGTGCGCCACTGACACCTGTGGGAGCGAGCTTGCTCGCGAAGACGGCATCACGGCCACCAATAAAGCGACTGCCAGATCACTATCGTGTTAGCGCCGCGGTTCGGCCACCAACAGCAACGACTGTGGTACAGGGCTTTGCGGGTGCTGCGGCTCCTGCAGGCCGGCCAGTGCAAAACCGGCCATGTCCAGCGCATTGAACCAACTGGACAAGGTTCGGTAATACCACGGCATGGGCTGCCACTGCCCCTTGAACCCGGCGAAGGTCTCTTCCCGCCAACCATCCTGATAGTCGCCTGCTGCCGCCGTCCACGGATGCAGCGTCTGGATCACCAGCGCACCGCCGGGGGTGAGCAGGGCGTTCATGGCGGCGAGCAGAGGGATGATGTCCTGATGCAGCAGGGCAAAATTGGCGCAGATCAGGTTGTAGTCGTGGCCGATGTCGATTTTCGCTTCTACCAATGCTTCATAGCTCGCTACATGCACCGGCGACGAACCCGCCGCGCGCGCCGCCTCGACCAGCGTTGCGTCGCCATCCACTCCTGCCGCGTCAATGCCCCGTTCAGCCAGCGCTCGCAACAGCCAGCCCTCACCACAGCCCAGGTCGAGTACGCGTTCGGGTTGGCGACCGAGCACCGCCAGCAGGATGGCCTGGTCGGTGACCTTGAGGCGACTTTCAATGGTGCCCGTGCGGACGGCTTCGATCCAGGCGTGGGCGTTGTGGTGCCAGCTGTCGAGGAGGGTGGATTCGGGGGCGGGCATGTTGATGTCCGGCGTGGTGGGTTGGATGAAAGGATAGGGCAAGGGCTCCCATCATGCATTGTCTGATGTTAGCGGGATGTGCTGAATGGAGAGGGGCAGGTAGCCAGACGATTTAACGGCGGAGCCGGTATTATCCGGCACCACCGACAGCGCAGCGAAGGATGGACGCGTGGCTAGCCGCCTTTGGCGCTTGCCAGATGATAGGCAACCAACGCGTTAGCGTGGCCATGACCCATGCCGTGTTCGGTTTTGAGCCAAGCCACCATTTCCATGTGTTTTTTGTTGCTGACGGTTTTGAGCAGATCCAGCCAGTGGGTGATCGGCTGCCCATACTTTTTTTCAATTGACGGGAAGTACGAAGCCGGTCCTTTCGTTTTTGTCTCTTCGGTCATGATGCAAACTCCCTTTTCGATTTTCCAGGTTCGAAAGCAGCGCCGGTTACGTTACTGATTTGCCGTCAGTGAGTCCATCGTCCGGGCGGTCGATGTTGTAGGCATGCCTGGGATACAGCTGGACACCCCGGAGCACGTCGTTCTCAGTCATTCATCCCGCCACCCATTGACGCAGCGACTGCCTGCCGCGTGATTGAGCATCACGCGGCAGGCGGTTTCGCCAGCTCGATCCCCGCGGCACCCAGCCGCTTGAGAATTTCAAACAGCAGCTCGCTTTTGATCGCGCCGACCGTGCGTGGGCTGCCGACATAACCGGTGATGGTCAACGTGATGCCTTCAGGTTTCAGCTGACTGAAGCGCAAAAATGGCACTGGCTTATCCAGAATGGATTCGTGTTCGGTGAAGGTGTCGTACAGCAGGTTTTGTACTTGCTCCGGGTCGATGTCCAGCGGGAACATCAGTTCGAGTATCACCACACCCTGGGCGCTGCCGCCGAGGGTGACGTTGCGCAGGTTCTGCGAAATCAGGTGGGAGTTGGGCACGATCATGATCGAGCGGTCGGCGAGTTGTATTTCCGTGGCCCGCACGTTGATCCGGCGAATGTCGCCTTCCACGCCACTGATGCTGATCAGGTCGCCGACTTTCACCGGGCGCTCGGTCAGCAGGATCAGACCGGAGATGAAGTTCTTCACGATCTCCTGAAGGCCAAAGCCGATACCTACCGAAAGGGCACTGACGATCCAGGCCAGGTTGGTCCACTTGATCCCCAGCGACGACAGCGTGAGCAGGACGACGGACACATAACCGATGTTGGCAAACAGGGTGCTCAGCGAGGCGCACATGCCGGGGTCCATCTCGGTTTTCGGCAGGAACTCGCTATCCAGCCAGCGCCGCAATGAGCGGATCAGGTAGATGCCGATCACCAGGGCCAGGATGGCATTCACCAGGTTGTCCGGGACGATGTTCAGTTTGCGCAGCCCTTCGCCGCCGAGAATGGCCACGGTGTTGGTGGCCAGTTGACCGAGCGTCGTACCCACACCGCCGACAAACAAGGCAATGACACCGATCAGCAGGAGGATGGCGCGGCCAGCCCCGGACAGCACGGTGCAGATCTGTTCCAGGCGTGGATTACCGATGCCCAGTAGCTGCTTGATGGCCTTGCCGGCAGGTTGCCTGGGCGAAAAAAGGTAGTCGCAAGTGTCTTGGTAGACCTGTGTGAGCAGGTAGAAACCGGCGAAGATGATGAATATCCAGACCATTTCGTAGGTGATGAATCGGGCCATCGTCACGTAGCCGATCAGCAGGGCGAACAGGGACACCACCACGGCAACGCCGGCAAAGGTATAAATCAGGCCGGCGAAAGTGGTGACGCCCTCGGGGACTTCTCCGGCCGCTATCATTTCCTGGCGAGTCTTGCTGACGCGCAACAGGAGCGCGCCGATCACCAGAGCAGCGACCAACGCCACGATACCGCGACCGAACAGCACCACTTCGGCGCTCATGCCGGTGACATTGCTCAACTGTACCAGTGTCACCAGCACCAGCAGCAGGCTTGCCAACAGTCTGGAATAGGGCGCCATCGCCAGCGCTACCGGATCGGAAATATCGGGCAGGCGCCACGAAGGATGTTGGGTCGACAGCAACGCGCGGCTCAATCCGGTGATCAGCACGCAGGTATAGGCAAGCTTTTCCAGGTATTGCGTCAGTTCGGCCAGCAGCGGGGTGTAGGGCAGTTGGCGGGTCGCGGCAAAATGCAGCAGTTGCAGGGCCGCGCCGGCGGTCAGCACCGTCGCCATTACCGAGGCCAGCGCAAGGGAGCTGCGTCGTAACCGACCTTCAGGCATTCGATGAAAGCACAGCCACGCCAGACCCCGGTTGGCGAGCGGTCGACCCACGGTCCATATGGCCAGCGCCAGCATTAGCAGGGTGGCCGTGAACATGCGTTGTCCGGGTTGCCAGGCGGCCCGGTGCGTGGCCTCGAGTTGCTGGATGACGCTGCTGAAACGTCGGCGGTCATCGGCAGGAAAATCGAACAATGGCGACCAGAAACGCGGGTTCAAGATGCTGTCGGTCTGCTGGGTTACCTCCGCCTCCAGCAGGGTGCGGCGAATACTGGCAATCTGGGTGATCAGCTCGGCGGCACTTGTTTTCAGCGCGGCCAGGGTTTTGATTTGGCTATCGATCCTGTTTTTTTGCTCGCCGAGGGCGTCTCGTTGGGCGGTAATGGCCGACGTCACCAATGCGTTCTCGTCGTGTGGCACTGGCCCCAACACATTGAGTTGTGCCTGCAACTGCTCCTGTCCGGGCAACAGCGATGTGGACTGGCGATCAATATCCTGGATGAGTACCTGGACCAGGCCCTGTGAGCTTTCCAGTTGAGTGTAATTGCTGGCCTGGGAAACCTGCTGCTTGAGGCTGTTCAGCCGGTTTTGCAACCCCAGTAGATCGCTGTCGGAGATGCTGATGACCGGGGTTGTGGTGGTGGGAGCAAGGGTGTCGGCCACGGGCGCCGCCAACAGCCATCCCGGGCTCGCCGCCAGAAGCGCGAAGGCGACGTAAATCACTGACTTCAATACATTGAACATCGGCGTGCTCGACGGGTTGTTAGTCACTTAGCCAATGAGGTTAGGTCATGACACGCATCCTCGAGCATTGTTTTGCCGCAAGTGCCCCGGGTGGTTTGCGCTCAGGCGTTACTCATGCTGTTGCCGCGCAGGGAAAAACAGTTCGAAGCAGGTGATGCCGTCGGCACTGCTGACGTTGCAGGCACCGTTGTGCAATTGCATGATCGTCGCCACGATCGACAGGCCCAGGCCATTGGATTGGGCCGAGCGTTCGCGGGACTCGTCGACCCGGTAGAAACGTTCGAACAACCGTGGCAGATGCTGGGGCGCGATGGTCGGGCCGTGGTTGCGCACTTGCACCTGGATGCCGTCGGCGGTCGGGTTGGCGTGGATGCACAGCTCGGAATGCGGGGCGCCGTACTTGATGGCGTTGGCGCACAGGTTGGCCAATGCCCGACGCAACAGCATCGGCTCGGCCCAGATCAAGCCGCTGCCCCGGGCATTGATGCAGATGCCGACGTCGGTCGCCGGGCCTTCGAAATAATCGGCCATGCGTTGCATTTCGTCGGCGGCATCCAGCTCCTGACGCTGGCGCAAGGCACTGCGCGGATCGGTGCGGGCCAGGAACAGCATGTTGTCGAGCATGCGCGCCAGGCGCTCGAGTTCTTCGACATTCGAGGCCAACAGCTGCTGATAGGCGTCGGTACTGCGGTTCTGCTGCAAGGCCACCTGGGTTTCGCCGAGCAGGTTGTTGATCGGCGTGCGCAGCTCGTGGGCCATGTCGGTCGACACCTGGCCCAGTTGTATGAAGCCTTTGTCCAGGCGGTCGAGCATGGCGTTGAAGGCGTCGATCATCGGCAACAGTTCCAGCGGCGCGCCCTGGCTGTCGAGGCGTTCGTTGAGGTTGCCGACGTCGATACTCTGGGTATGGCGGGCCAGGCGCCGCACGGGCAATAGGCCGCGATGCACCAGCACATAACCGGACAGCGCCAGCAGAATCGCCGCGACACTGGCGAACAGGTAGACATTGAACCGGTAGTCGGCGAGCACGGCGGTGCGCTCGGTCATCAGGCGCCCGGTCACCACTTGCAGGCTGCCCAGATCACCCGAGTCGATGGTTGCCGCCAAGGCGGAAAACGGCACGCCATTGACGTTGGGCAAATGCTGCACGTCGTCCAGGGTCAGCCGATGATCCATGGCCACCGGGGTCAGCACCGGCATTTTCAGGTTGCCCGGGTTGACCACCAGCAATGGCGGTTGCCCAGGGGTGCCAATAGTCAGCAGGGCCTCGCGGTTGCCCATCATGTTCTGGAACAGCGCCGGCTTGGCCTTGATCAGGTCCAGGGTGTTGCTGTCGTTGAGGAAAGTACGCAACTGGTCGATGCGGGTGATCAGGGCAATGTCGTCGCGCCGGATCAACTCGCGTTCCAGGTCGCGGTACAGCGCCACGCCAAGCAGCGCCAGCGAGACAAACGCCAGCAGGGCAAACACCAGTGCCAGACGCAGGGTCAGGGAGTGGCTGAGGCGGGTGGCGGATTGCAGCGGCGTCATTGCATTCATGGGGGCATTCAGGGTTGAGTATCGAAGCGGTAGCCGATGCCGCGCACGCTGTGGATCAACTTGAGCGGGAACGGATCATCGATTTTCAGGCGCAGGCGGCGCACCGCGACATCGACGACATTGGTGTCGCTGTCGAAATTCATGTCCCAGACTCGCGAGGCGATCATCGAGCGTGACAACACTTCGCCCTGATGCGTGGCGAACAGGTGCAACAGGGCAAATTCCTTGTTGGTCAGGGTGATGCGGTTGCCGGCGCGGCTGACGCGACGCTTGAGCACATCGATCTGCAGGTCGTCGACGTGCAGGTGTTCATCTTCCCGGGTAGGACCGCGTCGGGTCAGGGTGCGCAGGCGCGCCACCAGTTCGGCGAAGGAGAAGGGTTTGATCAGGTAATCGTCGGCGCCCAGTTCGAGGCCTTTGATGCGGTCGGCGATGTCATCCCGGGCAGTGAGGAACAGCACCGGCGTATCGGCTTCCTTGCGCAAGCGGCGCAGGACTTCCCAGCCATCCATCTTCGGCATCATCACGTCCAGCACGATCACGTCGAAATCGTGTTCCAGGGCCAGGTGCAGGCCATCGACGCCGTCCCGCGCCAGGCTCACGGTGTATCCGAGTTCCTGCAGGCCGTTGAGCAGGTAATTGCCGGCCTTGGGTTCGTCTTCGACTACGAGGATATTCATGGAAATCTGCCTGATTCGGTCGGGCTACAGGGGCAAGCCAGTGGCGCAAGTGTAGCCCGGCCAGTCGTGAATACAGGCATCCGGTCAATTCTCGCCAATACAACCTACGCCCTGGACCCGATAGTCCAGCTGGTGCTCGCGACCCTGGTGGTCGAGGTAGTTGAACTGCGCCGGAACGATACCGCACTTGCCGGAAAGGTCGGTCATGGACAGCACTTTGGCCACATCCACCGGCACATAAAAACCGTCTTTGTCGTGGATGACCGGCGAGGTGGACTGGGTGGCGGCAAACGCCGAACCGGTGGCGAGCAGGGCGGCAAAACCCGCGATCAACATTTTCATGACGAATCTCTCTCTACAAGGGCAGGGTGGCTGCCGGTGGTTGGCCTGACAGTGAGTTCAGGCTAACGAAGTGATCCGGACAGGCGACCAACAGCTCGATTACAAAGTTGTAATGAATGGATGGCAGGAGCACCCAGGTCCCTGTGGGAGCGGGCTTGCTCGCGAAGGCGGCGTATCAGCCAACATCAATGTTGAATGTGATGGCCTCTTCGCGAGCAAGCCCGCTCCCACAGGGGGTTGCAGCGCCATAAAACAGATCAACCCGCGGATCCATGGCCTAAGCTTGTTCGCAGGCCCATGTTCATCGAACACCTCGATGGGAAAACGGCACCTATAAAAACAATGCAATCAGGAGATGCCCATGTCCGCTTTGATCCGTCGTTTCAGTCGCTGCATGGCCGCCGGTTTGACCGCTGCCGTGCTTGTTGCACCGGCCTTCGCGCTGGATACCGTGAAATTCATGGCCCCGGGTTCAGTGGGCGGTGGGTATGACCAGACTGCCCGGGTGCTGGGCAAGGCGATGGTCGAAGCCAATACGGCCAAGGCCGTGACCTTCGAGAACAAGGGCGGCGCGGGCGGGACCCTGGGCCTGGCGCAATTTGCCAACAGCACCAAGGGCGATCCGAATGCGCTGTTGGTGGTCGGGGCAATCATGGTCGCGGGCATCGAACAGAACAAACCGCAGATCAGCCTGAAGGATGTGACGCCCATTGCCCGGCTGTTCACCGAGTACAACGTGATCGCCGTGCGCAAGGAGTCTGAATACAAGACCCTCGATGACCTGATCAAGGCCTTCAAGGCCAATCCGACGAGCATCACCTGGGGCGGCGGCTCCAAGGGCTCGGTGGATCACATCGGCATCGCCGAGCTGGCGGGCAAGCTGGATGTGCCGGTCAACAAGGTCAACTACGTGGCCTTTGGCGGGGGTGGCGAGGTGGTTGCCCAGGCGCTGGGCGGGCAGCTCAAGGTGATCACCGGCGGTTACGCCGAGTTGGGCCAATACATCAAGACCGGCCAGTTCCGTGTCTTGGCCATCGGCGCGCCGGAGCGCGTTCCCGGCATTGAAGCACCGACCCTCAAGGAGAGCGGCTATGACGTGACGATTGGCAACTGGCGCGGCGTTTACGGTGCAGCGGGCCTCACCCCGCAGCAGCGTAAAGAGGTGATCGACGCGGTCGTGGCCGCCAGCAACAGCAAGGTCTGGCAGGACAATATCCAGACCAACGCCTGGACGCCCAGCGTGCTGACCGGCGATGAGTTCGGCAAATTCGTCGAGGAAGAACACGTGCGATTGCGCGCCATGCTGGTCAAGGTCGGGCTGATTTGAGATGGCCACACTGCGCGCAGTGGTACCGACGCAATTGGCGGTCGGCATCGGCCTGATCGCCATCAGCGTCGTGTTGGCGATGGGCGCCAACCGTTTTCCGCCGGAAATGGGGTTCGTCATCCTCCCGGCGTACGTTTATCCCTATGTCGTGGCGGCGTTTCTGGGGGCAGTGGGGCTGCTGCTGGGGTATCAGGCCATCAGTGGCGGCTTTCGCGAGCTGGATAACGATGCCGTCATGGTGTCCGGTGGAAAAACCGGTGCGGCCTGGGTGACCGCGGGGCTTGTCGGGGTGGCGGTGCTGATCAACCTGATCGGTTTTGTGCTGGCCGCCGGGTTGCTGTTTGCCTGTTCGGCGCGGGGTTTTGGCAGCCGTCATCCCGTGCGGGACCTGGCCATCGGCATTGCCTTGACCCTGCCGATCTACTGGCTGTTCAACGCCGGCCTGGGGGTTTCCCTGCCGCCGCTGATCAACGTCTGGATTTGAAGGGAGCTCGACACCGTGGACATTCTTTCAAGCCTGGCGATGGGTTTTTCCTCGGCACTGACGCCGATCAATCTGATGTGGGGTTTCATCGGCTGCCTGCTCGGCACCGCCATCGGCGTGTTGCCGGGGATCGGTCCGGCGCTGACGGTGGCCCTGTTGTTGCCGATCACTGCCAAGGTCGACCCCACTGGCGCCTTGATCATGTTCGCCGGTATCTATTACGGCGCGCAGTTCGGTGGCTCCACCACCTCGATCCTGCTTAACACGCCCGGTGAATCGTCTTCCATGGTCACGGCCCTGGAAGGCAACCTCATGGCCCGCAACGGCCGGGCCGGACCTGCGCTGGCAACGGCGGCGATAGGCTCCTTCGTGGCTGGCACCATCGCGACGATATTGCTGACGTTGTTCGCGCCCATCGTGGCCAGGCTGGCACTGAATTTCGGCCCGACCGAGTACTTCGCGATCCTGGTGTTGTCGTTCACCACCGTGTCGGCCGTGCTCGGAGCTTCGATGCTGCGCGGGTTCGCTTCGCTGGGTGTCGGGTTGACCATCGGTTTGATCGGACTGGATTCGACCTCGGGTATTGCCCGCTACACGTTGGGCGTTCCCGAACTGGTGGACGGTATCGAGGTGGTGCTGGTAGCGGTCGGCCTGTTCGCGGTGGGCGAGGCCTTGTACAGCTTGCTCTATCAAGCGGAATCAAACGAAGGCCGGCATCGCCTGACCTCGTTGTGGATGACCCGCGCCGACTGGAAACGCTCGGTGCCCGCGTGGCTTCGGGGCACGCTGATCGGTTTTCCGTTTGGCTCGATTCCGGCCGGTGGCGCCGAAATCCCGACCTTTCTGTCCTATTCCACCGAGCGCAAGCTCAGCAAGTACCCCAAGGAGTTTTCCGCCAACAAGGGCGAGGGTGCCATCGAGGGCGTCGCCGGCCCGGAAGCGGCCAACAACGCCAGCGCGACCGGGTCTTTGGTGCCGTTGCTGACCCTGGGCATCCCGACGTCCGCCACCGCCGCGATCCTGTTGGCGGCGTTCCAGAACTACAACCTGCAACCGGGGCCGATGCTGTTCGAAACTTCCGCCGAACTGGTCTGGACGCTGGTGGCCTCGCTGTATATCGGCAACGTGATTCTGCTGGTGTTGAACTTGCCGCTGGTGGGCCTGTGGGTCAAGCTGTTGCAAATTCCCCGGCCGTACCTGAACGCCGGCATCCTGGTCTTCGCCACCATCGGCGTGTACGGCATGCGCCACTCATCCTTCGACCTGATACTGATGTTGGCGATTGGCTGGGGCGGGGTGTTGATGCGGCGTTTCGACTTCCCCGTCGCCCCGGTGATCGTCGGTATGCTGCTGGGGCCGATGGCCGAGAAACAACTGCGCAACGCCTTGTCCATCGGCCAGGGCGACTGGACGGTGTTCGTCACGCAACCGATCTCGGCGTTTTTCCTCGCCCTGACGCTGCTGGTGCTGGTGGTGCCGCATGTGTTGCATAAGCGCGGCATCAAGTTGCATGAGGATGATTGAGGAATCCCTGTGGGAGCGGTGTGTCAGTGAAATAATTGTCAACTGATCCGACGCCTTCGCGGGCAAGTCGGATCGCCGCACCGCCGCTCCCACAGGGTTAGTGGGTGTACGCAGTATTCGTGAACTACAGAAATTACTGTGGGAGCGGGCTTGCCCGCGAAGGCGGTGTGTCAGTCGACATTGATGTTGAATGTGAAGGCGATCATGCAGTGGTTTGCGCGGTGAACCATTGCATGACCTGCGCACACGCCGGATGCGATGCCGCCGAGGGTTGCAGGCACAGCGAGTAAATCCCCCGGGTCTTCAACGGTTCGCCGAACGGAATCACCAGTTCGCCGCGCTGTATCGACTCGCCCGCCAGGGTCATGTCGGTCATCGCCACCCCCAGCCCCCGCGCGGCGGCATCGAGTGCCAGTTCGTCGAGGTTGAAGGGGATGTGCCGATAGTCGTTCAACGACTTGCCGCCGTTGGCGGACAACCAGTCCTGCCAGTCATGCTGATCGCTTGAGCGATGCAGCAATGCGAACCCCGACAGATCCTCCAGCGAAGCCAATGGCCGGGCCGGGGTGCCCAGGCCTGGCGCACACACGGGCACCAACGCTTCTTCGAACAGGGTCAGGCAATCGGGCGCTGTGGCCGGCTCGGGCAGGTAAAGGATATAGGCATCGCTGTCACTGGCCGGCTCAACCACTTCGGTGGCCACGGTTTCAATTGCCAGGGATACGTCCGGGTGATGCCGGTAGAAATCGCTCAGTTTGGGCAGCAACCAGCGCACCGCCAGTGACACGTGCATGCGAATGCGGAACGGGCGTTTTTGCGGCGCGAGTCGGTCTTCGAGGGTCCGCAACTGTTCGAGGATGCTGCGGGCGCTGGCCAGAACCTGTTCGCCCTCCGCGGTCAGTTGAATGCTGCGGCTGCTCCTGACAAACAGCGGCATGCCAAAGTGGCTCTCCAGTTGCTGGATTTGTCGGCTCACGGCGCTCTGGGTCAGGCAGAGCTTTTGCGCCGCTTGCGTGAAGCTGCCTGACCCGGCGACTTCGACCAAGGCTTGCAAGCCCTGTAGCGAGGGCGCGTGGCGAATCTTATCCATGCGTTTTCAGAATGCCTCGATGATTTAATAACGTTGGTTGTCTTTGTATGGGCCCTTTAGATTCTAGCCATGGTGACCGTCGCCGCAAAGAGCTCATGCGAATCATGCATGCACTGCTGCTTTGAAACGAGACGGTTCGCAGAACAAGAACCTGAGGTGACGCATGGAAAATATCTGTGGCTGGATTGCGCAAGCGGGGAGTTCACCCTTGCGCGAGCCGCTCAAAGGCACGCAGCAGGCCGACTGGCTGGTGATAGGTGCCGGCATCACCGGGCTGAGTGCCGCCCACACCCTGGCGCAAATGCATCCCCGGGCGCGCATCGTGGTCGTTGACCGGCAGCGGGCTGCGCAAGGCGCTTCGGCGCGCAATTCCGGTTTTGTGGTGGCCCATGAGCATCCCGCCGTTGGCGAATTGTCGGGCTGCGCCGGGTTCGCCGGGTATCAAGTGGATACGTCAATCGGCCGCGCAGCTGCCGACGAAGTCCGCAAGCAGATTGCCCGCCATGGCATCGAATGTGACTTCAGGGAATCGGGCTATTTCTTCGCCGTCAGCGATCCACGCAAGCTGACCCACGTCGAGGCCAGGTTGCAGACCCTGCGTGCCGTTGGCGCCAGCGCGCAGTTTCTGCAAGGCGAGGCGCTGAAGGAGAAACTCGGCACCCGGCACTACCGCGCCGCGATCTGGTGCGGTAACGGCAATGCGCTGCTGCAACCGGCGAAGTACGTGAGGGGCTTGCTCGATGCCTTGCCGCAGCAAGTGACGGTCTACGAGAACACCGATATCACAGGTCTTGAGCGCCTGGGCAACGGCCGAATTCGCGCCCGGGGCCAAAACGGCTGCGTTGAGGCCAAACAAATATTGGTCTGCCTGAACGCCTTTATCCCTCGCTCGGGTATCGATGACAGCGGCACCTTCGCGATGGAACTCAGCGCCAGCCTTACGCGGCCGCTCAGCGATCAAGAGTTTCAAGCGCTCGGAGCGCCAGCGTCCTGGGGCGTGCTGTCTACCCGACCGCTTGGTGCCACGGTGCGCCTGACCCCGGATCGCCGGGTGATGATCCGCAACACCGCGGAATACCGCTCCCGGGATTTGTCCCTGGACGAATTATCGGCCCGCCGCCAGCACCATGTGCTGGGATTGCAACGGCGTTTCCCGATGCTCGGCGAGCGGGACATTGAATACACCTGGACCGGACATCTCAGCGCTTCGCGTTCCGGGCAACCGTATTTCGGCAAAGTCGAGGAGGGCGTGTTTGCCGTGGCCGGGTGCAATGGCTCCGGAGTGGCGCGGGGCACGCTGTGGGGCCGCTTGCTGGCGGAACTGGCGTCGGGCGGTGATTCACCGTTGCTGCAATCGGTCATCGCCCGGGCACAGCCCGGCTGGCTGCCGCCCAAGCCGTTGCTCGACATCGGTGCCATGCTGCGTATGCGCGTGGAAACGGTCCGGGCCAGAAGCGAAATCTGAAAACACCCATTTCAAAACAAGAACAAAAGCACTTCCCATCGAAGGTGATTCAACATGCGCGTCAATACGCTTTCCCTTGTGGCCCTGATCTCGACGTTTTCCGCCGCCACCCATGCCGACGAAACCGTCAACATTTCCAACTGGAACGGCTACATCGCCGACGACACCCTGGTCAATTTCACCAAGGACACCGGGATCAAGGCGACCTACGACATCCACGACAGCAACGAAGTGCTGGAATCGAAGCTGATGACCGGCAATACCGGTTATGACGTGGTCAGCCCGTCGAACCACTTCCTGTCGCGCCTGATCAAGGCCGGTGCCATCCAGAAGCTCGACAAGAGCCAGCTGCCCAACTGGAAAAACCTCGACCCGGCGCTGATGAAGAAACTTGAGGTCAACGATCCGGGCAACCAGTACGGCTACCCCTATATGTGGGGCACGGCGGGCATCGGTTACAACGTGGAGAAAATCAAGGCGATTTTCGGCAACACCGATGTCACCCGTTCCTGGAGCCTGTTTTTCGACGAGAACAACATCAAGAAACTCAGCGAGTGCGGTGTGGCGATCATCGACAACCCGACGCAGATTCTGCCGATCACTCTCAATTACCTGGGCCTGCCACCCCACAGCCACGAACCGGCCGACTACAAGAAAGCCGAGCAGGCGTTGCTGAAGATCCGCCCATACGTTCAGTACTTCCACGCATCCAAGTACATCAGCGACCTGGCCAACGGCAACGTCTGCGCGGTGATCGGTTTCAACGGCGATATCGTGCAGGCCGCCGCCAGCGCCAGGGAGGCGAAAAACGGTATTGATATTGCCTACTCGATACCGGACGAAGGTTCCACGTTGTGGCTGGACATGGTGGTCATGCCCAAGAGCGCGCCACATGAGAAGAACGGCTACGCCTACATGAACTACTTGCTGGAGCCGAAGGTGATTGCCAACATCAGCAACAGCATCCATTACGCCAACCCCAACAGTGCGGCGGATGCCTTCGTCGATCCGGCGGTGAAGCAGGACCTGGCGATCTATCCGCCGAAAACCGTGATGGACAAGCTGTTCACCGTTGAGGACTTGCCCGCGGCCATCGCACGCCTCAGCACGCGCCTGTGGACCAAGCTGAAAACCAATACCTGACAGCGACGTCATGCGCGCATCGGTCACTGTAGGAGCGAGCCTGCTCGCGATGGCGTTATGTCAGACACCTATGATGTCGACTGACACTCCGCC
>NZ_JBFREX010000048.1:0-34470 GCF_052114525.1 Pseudomonas sp. KB_15
GCCGACCGGAGGCGATGCCCCCGGATGAATGCCGGAGCGAAGGAACCCCGAGCCTAAGCGAGGGGCCGTACGTAAGGGGCGAGCGTTTTTTTGCTTACTTTTTTTAGGCGCTTGTAAAAAAAGTGAGTCGCCGTAAGGGCGAAACCATAAGCCGCCGTTACCGCAGCAACGGATATGTACCACCCCCCACCCAGTCCTAGTCCCCTCGGACGATGTTCCAGATAGACACCAGAGCAAGAATCCATCGCACTCCCCAACCAACAAAAAGGCCCAGTGCGATGAACGACGCCAACCTCAAAGCCGACATGCTCCAGGCCATGCGCCGCCTGGCCAAGTCCGTCACCATTATCAGCACCAGCAACGGCTCCGAACGCTTCGCCATGGCCGCCACCGCGGTCGATTCCCTGAGCACCGAACCGCCATCGCTGCTGATCTGCGTCAACAAGACCGCCTCACCCCACGCCGCACTGGCGACCGGCGCGGACTTCTGCGTGAACATCCTCGGCGTAGAACAACAAGACCTGGCCAACCTGTGCAGCGGCGCGATCAAGGGTGAAGCACGCTTCGACCGTGGCAACTGGCTGACCAGCCCCGGCGGCATCCCTTACCTGGGTGACGCACAGTCGGCGATCCTCTGCCGTCAGGATGGCCACTTCAGCTACGGCACCCACACCGTGTTCATCGGGCGCATCCTGCAGATCCACACCACTGACGCCATCACCCCGCTGGTCTACCTCGACGGCAGCTACACCACCACCGCCAAACCAGCACCTTCTCTCGCTGCGGCTGGCTGAGGCCCGAACATGGACAGCCTGAACCGCTTGACGGCGTTGCGAGTGAACAGCGCCGACCAGTTGCCATGGGATGACCGCTGCGACTTGCTGATCGTCGGGTTTGGCGGAGCCGGCGCCTGTGCCGCCATCGAAGCCAGCGCTCGCGGCCTGTCGGTGCTCGCACTGGATCGCTTCGAAGGCGGCGGCGCCACGGCACTCAGCGGTGGCGTGGTCTACGCCGGCGGCGGTACGCCGTATCAGCGTCAGGCTGGCTATGAAGACACCAGCGAGGCGATGTTCAATTACCTGCGACAGGAAGTTGGCGAGGCCGTCAGCCCCGAGACGCTACGGGATTTCTGCGAAGGCAGCCGCGAGCAACTGGC
Source organism: Pseudomonas sp. KB_15 (assembly GCF_052114525.1). Classification (NCBI taxonomy): domain Bacteria; kingdom Pseudomonadati; phylum Pseudomonadota; class Gammaproteobacteria; order Pseudomonadales; family Pseudomonadaceae; genus Pseudomonas; species Pseudomonas sp. KB_15. The sequence goes on from NZ_JBFREX010000048.1 coordinate 1,157, forward strand.
CTGGCTGGAGCGACAAGGCGCGGCCTTCAAAGCCAGCGTACCGCCGCACAAAACCTCGTACCCGAGCGACCAGTACTACCTTTACTACTCAGGCAACGAAGCCGTGCCGGCCTATGCCGTCAGCGCCAAGCCGGCACCCCGTGGCCACCGCACCAAAGGCCCGGGCATGTCCGGCGCCAGCCTGTTCGCCCCGCTCAAGGCCAGCGCCTTGCGCCACGGCGCACGTTTGCGCAGCCAGTGCGAAGTGCGGCGGTTGGTGCTCGACCTCGACGATAAAGTCCTCGGTGTCGAAGCCTGGCAACTGCCGTCGGGCAGTCGCGCCGCCCGGCAACATGCGCGTCTGTCGCGCTGGGCCGCGGCCATTCATATGTACGCTCCGGCCTTGGCCGACCGCTTGCGCGCCCGTCAGCGCCGTATCGAACAGACCAGCGCAATACGCCAGTTGATTCGTGCCGAGCAGGCGGTACTGCTGAGCAGCGGCGGTTTTATTTTCAATCGCGAACTGGTGCGCCAGCACGCGCCGCAGTACCTGGCCGGTTTGCCGCTGGGCGCCACCGGGTGCAACGGCAGCGGCATCGCCCTGGGCCAAAGCGCCGGTGGCAGCGTAGCGCGGATGGACAAGGTCAGCGCCTGGCGTTTCATCAACCCGCCACTGGCCTGGGCCCGCGGGCTGATCGTCAATGCCCGCGGACAACGTTACGCCAACGAAGAAATCTACGGCGCGACCCTTGGCCACGCCATGGTCGAAGAACAGGATGGCCGCGCCATTCTGATTCTCAATCGGGCGCTGGTTCGAGAAGCACTCAGTCAGGTAGGCCCCGGCAAAGTGTGGAATTTCCAGCGCCTGCCGGTGCTGCTCAATTTGCTGTTCAACGCCAAACGCAGCAGCAGCCTGGCCGGGTTGGCCAAGCGCTGCAGTCTGCCGCCGGAGCTGCTGCGCCAGAGTGTCGAACGCTATAGCCGCGCGGCACGAGGTGAAGTCGCCGACGAGTTCGGCAAGTCCGCGGCGATGCTCGCCAACCTCGACCAGGGCCCGTGGTACGCCCTCGATCTTTCATTCGCCAGCAAACTCTTCCCCTGCCCGGTCATCACCCTGGGCGGGTTGAAAGTCTGCGAGGCCAGCGGTCGGGTGCTGGACCATGCCGGCCAGCCAATAAACGGCCTGTACAGCGCCGGCCGCAACGCGGTCGGGGTCGCCTCCAACCTGTATGTCTCCGGCCTGTCACTGGCCGATTGCATCTATTCCGGTCGCCGGGCTGCTGCCCACGTGGCCGACCAATTCGCACTTCAAACCGCACGATCAGGAGAACAACAATGCAACGTGTAGAAGGCAAAGTCTGCATCATCACCGGCGCCGCCAGCGGCATCGGTCGCGAAGACGCCCTGCTGCTTGCCCGCGAAGGCGCCAAAGTGGTACTGACCGACCTCAATGAAGAGGCCGGTCGCCAGGCCGCTGCGGAAATCGGCGCCAACGCGCTGTTCATCCGCCACGACATCGCCAGCGAAAGCGACTGGCAACACGTGGTCAAGACTACCGTGGAACACTTCGGCCGCCTCGACGTATTGGTCAACAACGCCGCGATCCTGGCCCTGGGCAGCATCGAGGACACCACCCTTGAGCTGTGGCAGAAGGTGCAGAAGATCAACGGCGAAGGCTACTTCCTCGGCTGCAAGTACGCGATCCAGGCCATGAAGGAAACCGGTGGCGGCTCGATCATCAACATGTCGTCGGTGGCCGCGTTGGGCGCGATGCCGATGTTCTGCGCTTACTCGGCATCCAAAGGCGCAGTGGCGGCGATGACCCGCTCCATTGCCTTGCACTGCAAGCAGCAGGGCTACCGCATCCGCTGCAACAGCGTGCACCCCGATGGCGTGAACACGCCGATGACCCAGGCCCTGGCCGGTGGTCAGGCGATCCCGCAGGAAGCGCTGGACCAGGACCCGATGAATCGCATGGCCGCGCCACGGGACATCGCCAATGTGGTGCTGTTCCTCGCCGCCGACGAGTCGCGATTCGTCAACGGTGCCGAGATTCGCGTCGACAACGCCCAACTGATCAGCGGGCTCTGAGGTCGAGGTGAACATGGGCACGCAACAACAGAACCTGACCCCGGCCGAACACACGACGGGAAGTGTCTCATTGCAAGTGTGCGCGGTGATCGACGAGACCGCCGATGCGCGCTCGCTGGTGCTGGACGTACCGCCAACCCTGCGTGAGCGCTTTCGCTACAAACCGGGCCAGTTCCTGAGTTTTCGCGTGCCCTTGGCCGGCAAACTGTTGACCCGCTGCTACTCCATGGCCAGCTCGCCCCTCGYGGACGCGCTGCCCAAGGTCACGGTGAAACGGGTCGACGGCGGCCGGGTGTCGAACTGGATGAACGAAGTGCAGGTCGGCGACTGGCTGGAAGTGCTGCCACCGGCCGGGCTGTTCTGCCTGGACCCGCAGGCGAACACCGAAAAGCCCCTGGTCCTGTTCGGGGGCGGTTCGGGTATCACCCCGGTGTTTTCCATTCTCAAGTCGGTGCTGCACAGCAGTCGGCGGCCGATCAAGTTGATCTACGCCAACCGCGATGAAGCCTCGGTGATTTTCAAGGACGAGCTGTGCCGGTTGATCAAGGCGCATCCTGATCAACTGCACGTGGTGCACGTCCTCGATTCGGTGCAGGGTTTTCTGACGGACCATCAGGTCCGTCATCTGCTGCGCGGATCGGCCGGCGGCGATTACTTTATCTGCGGGCCGGGGCCGTTCATGGACACCGTGGAGCGCACGCTGCTGGCACTGGGCGAAGCGGCCGAGCGGATCCATGTCGAACGTTTCGTCTCGCCACCGGACCCCGATGAACTGTTGGCCGAAGAAGCCCTAGCCCGCGAGGCGGCGATGGGGTCGCAGTGCGAGGCGTTGATCGTCGAGCTTGATGGCCAGCAACACGAAATTACCTGCAAACCCGGCGACACCCTGCTGCAAAGTTGCAAGGCCGCCGGCCTGGACGTGCCATCGTCCTGCGAAGAAGGTTTTTGCGGCGCGTGCATGTGCGTGGTCAAGGAAGGTGAAACCCAACTGGCGCGCAACGACGTGCTGACGCCAAAGGAACTGGCCGACGGCTGGACGCTGGCCTGCCAGAGTCGACCGACCGGTGCACGGGTACGCCTGAAATTCCCGGATTGAGGGTACGCTCCTACGGGGGAATGCGGTCAATTGTGGGAGCGGGCTTGCTCGCGAAGACGGTGTGTCAGACAACGATGATGTCGAGGCTGCCGCCCCCTTCGCGAGCAAGCCCGCTCCCACAGTTGAAATGTGCCAGACGGGGGATCTGTTGCTTAGTCTCATTGGACGATCACTCAGCCCAAGTCTGCAGTTAGACTCGACCCCAGCATTAGCCCACAACAACAAAAGAGGTGCAGTTATGGCTCGTTTGCAGAATAAGGTCGCGGTGGTCACCGGCGGCGCTTCGGGTATCGGTCTGGCCTGCGTGCGCCGTTTCGCTGCCGAAGGCGCGCAAGTGGTCGGGCTGGACATCGGCAGTGCACCGGCAGACTTTCCCGGCCTGTTCATGACCCTGGACGTGCGCGACGAAGCGCAGGTGCAGCAGGTCATGCAAGAAGTCATCAGCCGCTTCGGGCGCATCGACGTACTGGTCAACGCCGCCGGCGTCGCCGACCAGGGCAGCGTGACCCAGACGACCACCGCCAACTGGCAACGGGTGATGGACATCAACCTCACCGGCAGCATGCTCACCAGCAAATACGCGCTGGAATCGATGGTGTCGCAACGCGGTGGCTCGATCATCAACGTCGGTTCGATCTTCGGCCTGCAGGGCTGCGACGGCAACGTGGCCTATAACGTATCCAAGGGCGGCATCAACCAGCTGACCCGCTCGATGGCCATCGACTACGGCTACGCCAACGTTCGCGTCAATGGCCTGTGCCCGGGCCTGATCGAAACGCCGATGACCAGCATGGTCCGTGACAATGACGCGTTCCACGCGTTTTTCGCCTCGCAGCACATGCTCAGCCGCTCCGGGCAACCGGAAGAAGTGGCCAACGTCGCACTGTTCCTGGCCTCGGACGAAGCGTCCTTTGTCAGCGGCCAGATGATCGCCGTGGACGGTGGTTTCTCCGCCGGTCGCCGTTTCGCCCCGCCCGCCCAGTAATTCGCAATCCGGCCGGGCGCCCTGCCCGGCCTACTCCCTTTTTCGTACTTGTCTTCTAACCGGGGAGGCCCCATGCCGCCTGTCGCCACCGCACTGACCATCGCTCAACTGTTCGCCAACGCTGCCCAGGCCTACGGCGACCGCCCGGCCATCGAGGACGCGGGCCACGTCATCAGCTACCGACAACTGGACCAACTGCGCCGCCAGGCTGCCCGCGCACTGCTGGCCCTCGACGTACAGGCCGGGGACCGCGTGGCGATCTGGGCGCCCAACGTATGGGAATGGATCGTCGCCGCCGGCGCCCTGCAAAGTGTCGGCGCCGCTCTGGTACCGCTCAATACCCGGATGAAGGGCAGCGAAGCCGGCTACATCCTGCGCGAAAGCGGCACCTGTGTGCTGTTTGCCATCGGCGAATTCCTCGGCGCGGACTACCCCGGCATGCTGGCGTCGGAAGACCTGCCTGAGCTGCGCCACATCGTCAGCGTGCGCGGCGCCAATGCGGGTACCCTGGCCTGGGAGCGATTTATGGACCTGGGGACCGACGTGCCGCACCTGGCCCTGCGCACCCGCGAACAGAGCGTTGGCCCGCAGGCCTTGTCCGACGTGCTGTTCACCTCGGGCACCACCGGCAAGCCCAAAGGCGTGATGACCAGCCACGGCCAGAACCTGCGCATCGTGCGCGACTGGAGTGATATCGTCGGGCTGCGCGAAAGCGATCGCTACCTGATCGTCAATCCGTTCTTCCATTCCTTCGGCTACAAGGCCGGCTGGCTGGCAGCGCTGATGCGCGGCTGCACCCTCCTGCCGCAGCAAGTGTTCGACGTGCAGGCTGTGCTCGAATGCGTGCAGCGCGAACGCATCACCGTGTTGCCCGGGCCGCCGACGCTGTATCAATCGTTGCTGGCCCATCCGCAACGCAGTGAGTTCGACCTCAGCTCCTTGCGCGTGGCGGTAACCGGCGCGGCGGCGATTCCTGTGGAGATGATCCACCGCATGCGCGACGAACTGGGTTTCGCCACCATCGTCACCGCGTATGGCCTGACGGAAGTCTGCGGTTTCGCCACGATCTGCCGCGCCGGCGACTCTGCGGAACTGGTCGCCAACACCAGCGGCCGGGCGATGCCGGGGGTAGAAGTACGCTGTGTCGGCAACAGCGGTCGCAGCCAGCCGGCGAACATTCCCGGTGAAGTGCAGATTCGCGGTTACAACCTGATGCAGGGTTATCTCAACAACCCCGAAGCCAGCCAGGAGATTCTCGACGCCGACGGCTGGCTGCACACCGGCGACATCGGCATGCTCGACGAACAGGGTTACCTGCGCATCACCGACCGCCTCAAGGACATGTTCATCACCGGTGGCTTCAACGTGTACCCGGCGGAGATCGAACAGTGCCTGCTGACCTATCCGGGCGTGGCCCAGGCCGCGGTGATCGGTATTCCTGACGAGCGCCTGGGAGAAGTGGCAATGGCGTTCCTGTTGCCTGCCCCCGGGATGGACATCGAGCAAACCCGATTCCTCGCCTGGTGCCGTGAGCAGATGGCCAACTACAAGGTGCCGCGCCGGGTGCAGGTGCTGCAGAGCATGCCGATCAATGCGGCGGGCAAAGTGACGAAGAATGTGTTGCGCGAGTGGGCGCTTCAGCCCGTGAATTAAGTCCGAAACGCACATTTCCCCTGTAGCAGCTGGCGAAGCCTGCGTTCGGCTGCGAAGCAGTCGTGAAWTCAGGCRCTGCGGTGTATCAGTTAAACCGCGTGCAGTGAATTCGCGACTGCTGCGCAGCCGAACGCAGGCTTCGCCAGCTGCTACAGGGAACGATCATCGTGGGTCAGACCACCCGCGCCGGATGCTGCAGGCGAGGGTCGCCGAGCATGGCGCGGTGAGACGGTGGCTGACGGCCTTCGGCTTCGCTGATGCCGTAGCCAGGGGCGATTTCGGCGGTGATCAGGGTCTGTCCGGACAACGCCATCAACTGCGGATCATTGAGCAAGGCATGAATCACCCGCCCATTGAATTGCGGGGTTTCGGCATGGGCCAGAAACGCCAGGTACTGCTCGCCATGCTGTTCGCCGGCAATCCTGGTGCGCTCGGTCAGTTGCGGGCCGAGCCACAACGACAACGCCGCCACGCCCTGCCCTTCGAAATCGATCGCCATGTCCGCCGCCAGTTTGTCGACCCCGGCCTTTTGCGCGCCGTACGCCGGACCATGCATGTAGCACCCGGCGCCGAATGACGAAGTGAAGCAAATCAGCCCTTGGGCACTTTTCAGCAACAGCGGCGCGGCGTAGTAGCTGGCGATATAGGCCGAGCGCAGACCGACCTCAAGAATGCGCACCAGGTCCAGGGGTTTGGCCCAGAACGGTCCGGGTTCGATCAACTGGTCATGAATGAACGCGGCATTGTTCACCAGCAAATCCAGATGCCCGCACTCGGCTTCTACTCGGGCAAACAGCGCCTGGACCTGCGCGTCATCGGCGTGATCACAGACCACCGCGATACCGCGCCCACCGGCGGCGGTGATCGCGGCGGCGGTGTCCTCAAGCGAGCCGCGCAAGGCATGCCCGTACAACTTCGACCCGCCCTGCGCAGGGGCACGGCCAGTGACGTACACGATCATGCCGGCCGCCCCGAGGGCCAAGGCGATGCCTTGGCCCACTCCGCGACTGGCACCGGTAACGACTGCAATCTGTTGACGTGGCTGATTCATTCAACGCTCCCGAACAAGGTTTTCGCCGAAGCGGTTTCGCTCTGGCGCTTGATGTGATTGGCCGCCAGGTAACCGAAAGTCATGGCCGGGCCGATGGTCGAACCGGCGCCCGGGTAGGTGCGGCCCATCATCGAGGCGGCGCTGTTGCCGATTGCGTACAGGCCGTTGATCGGTTCTCCGTCTTCATGCAGCACGCGGGCGTGCACGTCGGTCAGCAAGCCACCCTTGGTGCCGATGTCGCCGGCGTCGATGCGCACGGCGTAGAACGGTCCCTTGAGCAACGGTGCCAGGCATGGATTGGGTTGCACGTTCGGGTCGCCGTAGTAGCGGTCGAACAGTGATTCGCCCTTGTGGAAATCCTCGTCGACACCCTGCACGGCCATGCCATTGAAGCGCTGCACGGTGCGGACAAGTCCGGCGCCGTCGACGCCGATTTTCGTCGCCAGTTCCTCCAGGGTCGACGCCTTGTGGAAGTAGTCGCGCAGATGTTCGGGCAATTGCCAATCGCGCTGGGCATAACCCGGCAGCAAGGCGCCGCACGGGTATTTGCGCCGGAACTCGGCGTCGAACACCATCCAGCACGGCACGCTCGCGGCGCCTTCGCGGTGGTTGGCATACATCGCGTAAACGATATCGGTATAAGGCGCGGCCTCGTTGACGAAACGCTCCCCCGCCGCGTTGACCATCACACACCCCGGCAGGGTGCGTTCAACGAACAGTGCACGCTGTTTTTCTTCGCCCTTGACGTAAGTGGTCGGCGCCCACCAGCTGTGTTCCATCAACGCGGTTCGCGCGCCGATGGCCAGACCGGCGCGGATGCCGTCGCCGGTATTGTTGGGCGGCGTGGCACTCCAGTTCGCCTGGGACGGCTGCGGCAGATACTGCTCGCGCATCGCCTGATTACGCTCGAAACCACCGGCGGCAATGATCACCCCGTAGCGCGCCTTGACGTTGAGCAGCTGACCGTTGCGATTGACCCGCGCACCACCGACCCGGTCGCCGACCAGCAGCAGCTCTTCGAGTGCACAGTTGAGCCACAGCGATTTGCCGCGATCCTGCAACGAACAGCGCAAGGCACCGATCAAGGCATTGCCCAGGGTCAGGAAGCGGTCGCGGCGAGACAAACGTCGACCCTCGCGATCACGCCAGTAACGCCACATCACCCGCAGGGTCAGGCGCAACCAGCCGGGGCCACGGCACAGCAGCACTTGCGCCTCTTTCATGGTCATCGCCATGCGCCCCATCATCAGGGTGCCGGGGGACGGCGCGCGCATGTGCAGGAATTCTTCGCCGAGTTCGGCGGCGTCAAACGGTTGCGGATCCATCGAGCGATAACCCGGTTTTCCGCCAGCGACTTCCGGGTAGTAATCGGCGTAGCGCGGTTGCGCCTCGAAGCGCACGCGGGTGTGTTTTTCCAGGTACTCGACCATCTCCCGGCCGTGCTCGACATAGGCTTCGATGCGCCCGTCGTCGATCTCGCCATGGGTCACTGCGCGGATGTAGGCAATCGCTTCGGCCGCCGAATCACTGCCGCCGATGGCGTTGATCCGGTGGTTGTTGGGGATCCAGATCCCGCCGCCGGACACTGCCGAGGTGCCGCCGTACTCGCCGCTCTTTTCGATCAGCAGCGCATTCAGACCCAGGTCGTGGGCGCGCAGTGCAGCGGTCATGCCACCGGCTCCCGAGCCAATCACCAATACATCACAGCACTCGTCCCATTTGATCCCGGCAGCGTTCATGCGATCACCCTTGTTCAGCGCCCATCAGGCAGAAACCGCCACCGCCGGATCTTCGCCCGGTGCAGTCGGTCTCGGGATTGTTGGCCGCACGCGCCCGGTGTTCATCGTCCGATAAGACTAAGGCCAGGACTGTGGTCGCCCCGTACAAATCGCTTAGTCCGCTTGGACGATGTTGCGTGCAAGTCGTGACTCCATAGTCGCCCACAGCACCAATCACCCCCCTGAAATGCAGGTCGGGCAGGTCTGACCTGGGCCATGAGGACGACATGATAAAAACAATAATCGCCCCACCAACACAGCACCCTCGCGTACAGCTGGCTTTGCTGTTGCTGGCTGGCGGACTAAGCGCTCACGTTAACGCCATGAGCTTTCAGCCGAGCGAAGACTTGAGCATCGACTGGGACACCACACTGACCTACAGCCTCGCCTGGCGGACCGAGTCTCGCGATCACAAACTGACCGCCAATGCCAACGGCAACGACGGCGACAACGCCTTCGACAAAGGCAGCCTGATCAACAATCGCAGTGGTTTTCTCACCGAAGCCAACATCAAGTGGCAGGACGACTACGGCGTGTTTGTCCGGGCAACCGGTTTCTACGACAACGTCTACGATCAGGACAACGACAACACCACCGGCACCTCGAACTGCTTCGCCGGCGGCCATTGCAGCAAACCCGACCGTTTCTCCCAGGACACCATCGACCAGCATCGCAATGAATTGCGCATGCTCGACTACTACGCCTATGGAAACTGGGACGTGAGCGGCCATGCCCTCAACGCGCGCCTGGGCAACCAGGTGGTGAGCTGGGGTGAAAGCCTGTTCTATCCGGGTATTTCCGCGGCCCAGAGCCCGGTGGACGCGACCAAGGCGACCACCCCCGGTGTCGAGGTCAAGGAAATCCTGCTGCCGGTCGGCCAACTGTTCACCCAGTTCGCCCTGACCGAAAGCCTGGGTATCCAGGCCTACTACCAATACAAGTGGGAGAAAACCGAGCTGTTCGGCGTGGGTAGTTACTTCTCCACCACCGACTTCATCGATGAGGGCGGCTTCAACGACGCCTCCGGATTCGTCACCCGCCTCAAGGACGACAAGCCGAGCGACAGCGGCCAGTACGGTCTGGCCTTCACCTACGCCGCCGAGTCGTTGAACAACACCGAGTTCGGCATCTACTACTCGCGCTATCACGACAAGACCCCGTCGCTGGACTTCGCCTCGACCCTGGGACGCTACCAGGTGCGCTACTTCGACAACATCGACCTGTTCGGCGCGAGCTTCGCCACCGTGCTGGGCGACGTCAGCTGGGCCGGTGAAGTCAGCTACCGCGACGGTACGCCGGTGATGGTCGACAACGGTTTCTCCAGCCCCGTGCGTGGCAAGACCGTACAAGCGCAAACGTCGATGATCTACGTGCTCGGCCCGACCTCCTTCGCCGACAACACCACCCTGACCGGTGAGGTGGTCTACAACACCGTGATCAGTAACGACAAGTCGCAGCCAGTGACCCTGGCCCCTGGCTTCGCGCTGCCGGGCACCGACAGCCTGGTCTATGACCGCGATGCCTGGGGCTACACGGTGCAGGCGAACTTTGACTACAACGACGTGTTCAGCGGTTGGGACATGTCGGTGCCTGTCACCTTCAGCGCCGCCGCCCACGGCGACAGCTCGATGGTCGGCTCGATCAACGCTGGCCAGAACGATAACCGCGCCAGTATCGGCAGTTCCTGGCGTTACCTGGGCAACTTCACCGTCGAGGCCCGCTACAACGCCTACCTCGGCAATGCCAACAACAGCCCGTTGGCCGACCGCGACAACGTCGCGCTCAACTTCAAGTACCGGTTCTGATTCCCCAATCGGAGGAGCACAGCATGTCCAGATTCACCCAAACATTATTGAGCACAGCGCTGACCGTCGGCCTGCTCGGCAGTGGCCTGGCCTACGCCAAGGTCGGCCCCGAAGAAGCCGCCCGCCTGGGCCAGGACCTGACCCCGATGGGCGCCGAAAAAGCCGGCAACGCCGACGGCAGCATCCCGGCCTGGACCGGCAAATGGCGCGGTCTGCCACCGGGACTCAAATACGCCGGCCCCGGCACCCCGTATCCGGACCCGTACGCCGCGGAAAAACCGCTGTTCGTGATCGATTCGAAGAACATGGACAAGTACGCCGATAACCTGACCGATGGCCAGAAAGCGCTGCTCAAGCGTTACCCTGATACGTTCAAGATCCCGGTGTACCCGAGCCACCGCGACTTCCGCCTCGATCAGCGCCTGGAAGACCAGATCAAGAAAAACGCCGTCACTGCCGAACTCGACAATGACAACAACGACACCAGAAACGCCTGGGGTGCCTCGCCATTCCCGATCCCGAAGAACGGCAGCGAGTTGATGTTCAACCATACCTTGCAGGGGCGCGCCAGCACTGAAGAGGCCAACTACGGCCAGGCAGTGGTGTACTCCAACAAGGAAAAGGTACTGGAAGAGGTCGACTACAAGATCTTCTCGATCTGGTCGACCCCGGACAAATCCCTGGATACCGCCAACGGTGTGTTCACCCACTTCATGATCACCACACTGGAACCGGTACGCAAGAAAGGCGAGATCGTGGTCGGTCACGAGTTCATCAACCCGACCGCCTCCCCGCGCCAGGCCTGGCAGTACAGCCCGGGCCAACGCCGGGTACGTCGCGCACCGACCGTGGGCTACGACTCGCCAACCGGCGCCGGAGGTTTTCGCGTGTACGACGAAGACCGCTTGTTCAACGGTGCGCCGGACCGCTACAACTGGACCATCGTCGGTAAAAAGGAAATCTACATCCCGTACCACAACTACAAGATCGACGACCCGAGCGTAACGGCCGACCAGATCCTGGACACCACCGGTCACGTCGATCCGCAGTACATGCGCTACGAGAAACACCGAGTCTGGGTGTTGCAGGCCAACCTCAAGGAAGGTGCCCGCCACGTGTATGCCAAGCGCGTGCTGTACCTGGACGAGGACACCTGGTCCGCGACCATGGCCGACAACTACGACAGCCGTGGCCAGTTGTGGCGCACCAACATGCAGACCTCGATCTACGCCTACGAGATGCAGCGCTACCACGCTCGCCTCGGCATCTACCACGACCTGATCGCCGGCTCTTACCTGGTTGACCGCATGCTGGTCAATCAGAAACCGGCCAAGCTCAACGCCACCGCCTTCACCGAAGACGAATTCACCCCTGGCAACCTGCGCAAACTCGGCACCCGCTAAACCCATGACGCCCCGACCGATTCATTCGGTCGGGGCGTCATGCTTTGTAAAATTCGCTCCTTCCACGGAAGAATTCTCCATGAACAAACTTCTCACCAGCATCATCGCCATGGCCAGCGTTGGCCTGTCGATGCAAGCCAATGCCCTGAACATCCTGCTGACCAATGACGATGGCTGCCGCGCTCCTGGCATCGATGCGATGTACCGCGCCCTGACCGCGGCCGGGCACAAGGTCACCCTGGTCGGCCCGTTGAACGACAGCAGCGGCATCAGTGCCGCCAGCGTGGTCGTACCCGGCCAGGCCCTGGCGGTGACCGAGCTGGCGCCGGGCCGCTTTTGCGTCGGGCCGCCGGAAGGCTACGCCCCGCCCGCCGGCAAGACTTCCGCCATTGGCACGCCGGTGGATGCAGTCAACGTCGGCCTCGACGTGATCCTCAAGGACTCGCCGCCGGACCTGGTGGTGTCCGGCAGCAACTTTGGCGAAAACGTCGGCCCGCTGACGCAGATGTCCGGCACCCTCAACGCGGCTGTGCGGGCGATGTTCAAGGGGATTGCGGCGGTGGCGGTGTCCACGGGTATCGACATGGACCTGATCATCCGCGACCAGCAGGCCGGCTACCGCAAGACCCTCGGCGCCATGGACGACACGGCGCGCTTTGCCGTGAAGGTCATAGAGCAGGCGAGCCTGGCCGGCACCGAAGCCAAACAGGCCTGCGCCAGAAACAAACATCAGTGTGATTTGAACGTGCTCGGCCTGCCGGGCGTCAGCGGCCTGAACCTCAACTACCCGCCCCTGAAACCCGATGAAGTCAAAGGCGTGAGCTTTGCCCCGATCGGCAACTGGGATCGGGTGAACTTCACCGCCCAGCGCGGCGCCGACGGCGTGGTCCACGTCAACCTGACCGCTCCTTCGACACCGACCGACGTCCAGCAAAAGGCCGATGCGTACCAACTGTGGCAAGGCCACGCAGTGATCACCGTGATCGACGGCAACATGACGGCACCGGAAGCGGTACAGGATCAGGCGAAAAAAATCTTGCGCGGGATCAAGCCATAATCCAGCGCAAAACCTGTGGGAGCGGGCTTGCTCGCGAAGGGGCCGGCACAGCCAACATCGATGTTGCCTGAGACGCCGCCTTCGCGAGCAAGCCCGCTCCCACAGGGTTATCTGGTGTATTCAATGCATGTGAACGACCAAAATACTGTAGGAGTAAGCCTCCTTCGCTGGCAAGCCAGCCCCTACAGGGTATAGGGACTGCTTCAGAGGGAGGATTGAAACGGCACAAACTCCGTCACCTCCAGATCAAACCCGGACACGGCCTTGTACGGCACCGGCGAGCTCATCAGGCGCATTTTGCGTACGTTCTGGTCGCGCAGGATCTGTGCGCCGATGCCCAGGGTCCGTTGCGGAAACTGCGGCGTACGCAGCTTGCCGCCGCTACGCTGGCGCAACTGCTCGAGCACGCCGTCGGCGGTTTCCTTTTGAGCCAGCAACACCAGTACGCCGTTACCGACAGCGGCGATGCTCGCCAGCGAGCGTTCGAGGGTCCACTGCTGCGACCCGCCTTCGCTTTCACACCCCAGAACGTCGCGCAACGTCTCGATGCTTTGCACTCGCACCAGCACCGGCTGGCTGCTGTCGATCCGCCCCTTGACCAGTGCCAGGTGCAACGCGCCCTGGTAGGTGTCCTGATAGGTCGTCACCTGGAACTCGCCGTGGCGGGTATGCAACGGGTACTCGTCGCCGCGCTCGATCGTGCCTTCATGCAGGATGCGGTAGTGAATCAGGTCGGCAATGCTGCCGATCCGCAAGCCATGACGTTGGGCGAACTCATGCAACTCGGCGCCACGGGCCAGTTCGCCGTCCTCGTTGAGAATCCCCACCAGGGTCGCCGCCGGTTGCAGCCCCGCCAGTCGTGTCAGGTCGCAAGCGGCCTCGACATGCCCGGCCCGCTGCATCACGCCACCGGGCAAGGCCTGCACCGGGAAAATGTGCCCCGGCTGCACCAGGTCCGCCGGGCCGCTGGCYGGGTCGACCGCCACCTGGATCGACCGCGCCCGGTCCGCCGCCGAAATGCCTGTAGACACCCCGGTGGCCGCCTCGATCGAGCGGGTGAAACCCACGCCGTGTTGCGCCCGGGAGTTGGGCACCATCAGGTCCAGGCCCAGCGCGCGGCAGCGCTGCTCGGTCAGGGCCAGGCAAATCAACCCGCGCGCCTGCACCGCCATGAAGGTGACGGCCTCGGCCCCGGCCTGTTCGGCGGCCATCAGCAACGAGCCTTCGCCATTGTTTTCGTCGTCGGTGATCACCACCATGTGACCTGCGCCAATGGCCTCGATCAGTTGCGGCACCGTGTTGAAAGCCAGGCCGCTCATTTGAGTGCTCCACGCAGATCGGCGCAAGCTTCTGTCAACGCTTGTGCTGCTGCTTCAACAAGCGGCGCCATGCTGATAAAGCCGTGAATCATGCCTTCGTAACGTTGCACGCGCACCGGCACACCGGCTTCGCGCAGGCACTCGGCCAATGCCTCGCCCTCGTCCCGCAGCGGATCGAACCCGGCGGTGAACAACGTGGTCGGCGGCAAGCCTGCCAGGCTTTCGGCTCGCAACGGCGAGGCCAGCGGATCATCCGCTTGTCCATCCTCTTGCAGGTATTGCTGCCAGAACCAGCGCATCGCCTTGGCGGAAAGCAGATAACTTTCGGCGAATTCCTCAAAGGACTGACTGTCACAACCGGCATCGGTGACCGGGTAGAACAGGCATTGATAGCTGATCTTCGGTCCCTTGCGTTGCGCCGCCAATTGGCTGACCGCCAGTGCCAGATTGCCACCCGCGCTGTCGCCGGCCACGGCCAGACGGCCGCCATCGAAACCAAGTTCCGCCGCATGCGCCACCAGCCAGCAGGTCGCCGCATAGCAATCGAGCGGTGCGACCGGAAACTTGTGTTCAGGCGCCAATCGGTAGGCAACCGACACCACCACCGCCTCGGTCTGGCGGGCCAGCGAGCGGCAGAGATTGTCGTGAGTATCGAGATTGCCCATGACAAATCCGCCGCCATGGAAAAACACCAGCAACGGCAGGTCGGGCGCTTCCGATGGCCGGTACAGCCGTGCGTCCAGATCACCGTCCGCGCCGGCCACTTTCAGATCGCGCACCTCGCTCATCGGATCGCCGGGGATGGCCGGCAGCAGGTTATCGGAGAACTGCCGGTACTGAGCGGCATCGACCTGGCTGAAATCGGGTTCCGGGAGGTCGCGAAACTGCTGGAGAACCCCAGCGATCTGCTTATCGAGCGGCATGGGCATCGTCCTCTACGTCGGCCATTTGAAACTGCGGATTGGTCTCGCCCAGGATGCTTTGTACCCGGCGCTCAAGGGCCGGTTTAAAACCCTTGTGGGGCAGGATCCAGAAGCGTTTTTGCGCGACGGCGGCGAACACTTGCGCGGCCAGTTCAGCCGGGGTCATGCCCTGGCGAATGGTGCTGTCGAGCAGTTGGCTGAAGTCGGATCCGGCGGTGTCCACCACCTGGTTGGACGCCATGATTTCACTGGCCACCGGCCCCGGGCACAGCACCGAAACCGACACCGGGGCACCGAGCATGGCGAGTTCGTAATGCAGGGTTTCCGAGAGCGCGACCACCGCCTGCTTGGTCACGTTGTACGGTGCCATCAGCGGGCTGCTGACCAGCCCGGCAAGGGATGCGGTGTTGATCACATGGGCTGGCCGGCCCTGGCTGAGCAGCAGCGGCACGAAGCTGCGAATGCCGTTGATCACGCCATTGAGGTTGACGCTCAGCATGCGCTGCCATTGCGCCTCGGTGATTTCCCAACTGAAGCCGGTTTGCATCACCCCGGCGTTGTTGAACAGCAGGTCGACCCCGCCAAATTGCGCGACCGCTTGATCGCGCAAGCGCTCGACCTGCTTCACATCACCTACATCGGTGACGCAGGCAATTGCTTGCACACCGCTGGCCTTCAGTTCGTCGCACAGGGCTTGCAGGCCCGCTGCATCCCGATCCGCCAGCACCAGGCGCATGCCCAGCGTCGCCGCGTGTTCGGCCAGGCCACGGCCAATACCACTGGCGGCCCCGGTAATCACCGCTACCAGCCCTTGTTCATTACTCATCGCCAACTCCTGCCATGGGTCCAATGGCGCCAGTAGAGCGGGCCTACTTAAAGCAGCCATCGTCCATTCAGACGATGCCCGCTTTTACAGGGCCGGCAGAATCCCTTACATGCGCCAAACCCGTGATCCCTTGGGAGAATAATAAGATGAGTACCCTGCACCGCATCGAAGCCAAATTACTGGAAGACCGCTACGCCCGCGGCTGGCATTGCCTGGGCCTGGCCGCGCAATACCGCGACGGCAAGGCCCATCGCCTGGAGGTGTTCGGCACCCGTTTGGTGGCGTACCAGGGTGAAGACGGCGAGCTGCATATTCTGGATGGCTACTGCCCGCACATGGGCGCCGACCTCAGCACCGGTTGCGTCGAAGGCAACTCGATCCGCTGCCCGTTCCACGCCTGGCGCTGGGGCGCCGACGGCGTCTGCGACGACATCCCTTACGCCAAACGCATTCCGCCACGAGCCAAAATCAAAAGCTGGCCGATCATGGAGGAAAACCAGCTGCTGTTCGTCTGGAATGACCCCGAAGGCAACCTGCCGCTACCGGAACAACGCATCCCGCGTATCGACGCCTGCTTCAGCGACGAGTGGGCTTCCTGGGAAGTCGCCGAGTTGCAGATTGACACCAACTGCCGCGAACTGATCGACAACATCGCCGACATGGCGCACTTCGGCACCGTGCACGGTGCACCGGTCGATGAGTTCATCAACGTCTTCGAAGGCCACCTGGCGACCCAGATCATGCGTGCCCGCAGCGAGCGTCTGTCCGGTGACAGCCTGTTGACCACCGAAGCCACCTACTTCGGCCCGGCCTATCAGATCACCGAAATGAACGGCGCCATGAACGGCCAGCCGATCCACTCGATCCTGCTCAACTGCCACGTGCCGATCGACCTCGGCAGCTTCACCCTGCGCTACGGCGTGCTGGTGAAGAAGATCCCGGGGCTCAGCGAGGAGCAGAATCAGGCGATGGCCAAGGCCTACGTGCAACAGGCCCAGGCAGCCTTCTACGAAGACGTGGCGATCTGGCACAGCAAGACTCGCGTCGACAACCCGCTGCTGTGTGACGGCGACGGTCCGGTCTACCAGTTACGCCGCTGGTACGAGCAGTTCTACACCGACGTCGCGGCGCTCTCGGCGGATGTGGCGGAGCACAAGAAGTTTGTCGTGCGCGCCAGCGAACGGGTCTGATCGCAAACGGCCTTTCGCCCGCCCCGGGCCTGACCGGCAGCCGCCGGTCAGGCCCTGAGCCCGAGCGTTGCAAGGAGTCGATATCGGCGCTTATTCTCGGCCACCGCCAACGCTAATAATAAAAACGGTTTTTCCCTATGCAGCAGAGCCTAAGCCTCGATACGTTCAGTGATTTGATCGGCAACCTCTATCAGGGTCCGCTGGAAACCATTCCCTGGGCCACCTTTCTCAATCAACTCAACGTGTACCTGCACAGCAAGTACGTGACCTTCATCCTGCGTCCGCCCAGCGCCCACGTGGACGGCTTGATGGTCAACACCACCGGCACCTCGACCGAGGCGACCGCGTCGTACAACAAACACTTTTTCAGCCTCGACCCGTTTGTCGACCTGCCCAATCGCCAGGTCGTGACCCTCGCCGAGTTCGTCTCCAACGACGACTGGCAAAACTCCGAGTTCTACAAGAATTTCCTTGAACCTGTGGACGTGTTCCACATCCTCGGTGCCGACATCAACACTGTCGATGGCGCCCAGTGCCGCATTCGCATCAGCCGCGGACGTGACGACAAGCCCTTCGGCAACGAAGAAAAGGCCATGCTCACGCATTTCATTCCGCACCTGGAACGCTCRATCAAGATCCACATGCAGCTCAACCGCATCGAAGCCGAACGCAACCTGTATGCCGGCGCGGTGAACCAGATGGCAGTCGGCACGATAATCCTCGACGAGTCCGGCAAGGTGTTGCAGACCAATCAGGTCGCCGACCGACTGATCCAGGAAAAGGACGGCATCAAACTGGTCAACGATGGCCTGCAGGTCGGTACGGCCCGGGACACCCAGGAATTCCGGCGCCTGGTCAAGCAATCGCTGCTGTCGCAGAAGAGCAGCAACCCGTCGGTGGTCGAAGCCCTGCGCGTGCAGCGGCCGTCCGGGAAAGCGGACCTGGGGATCATCGTGCGCTCGGTGCCATTGACCGACTGGAGCGAAGGCAAGCAGTGCCCGACCGTGGTGATTTTCATCAGCGACCCGGAACAACAGTCCACCGCACCGCAAGAGATCGTTCGCGCCCTGTTCGACTTCACCCCGGCGGAAACCCAGCTTGCCATGCTGCTGGCCAACGGCTTGACCCTCGACGAAGCGTCGGAAGAGCTGGGCATCAGCCGCAACACCTCGCGGGCACACCTGCGTTCGACCTTCTCCAAGACCGGCGTGACCCGCCAGACCATGCTGGTGCGCCTGATCCTGCGCAGCGTCGCGACCCTCGGCTAGATGCCATTGCCGCCCTCGTCCGCTCGGACGATGGCGGCCCCCGTTGTACAGCGCACAGTGTCTTTATCCCAAACAGGGGACTGCCCCATGCGCAACTGCCCAACCATCCTCAAGACCGAACTGTTGGCCGAAAGCGGCCACTTCCAGATCGAAGCCCTGCACCTGCAATTCAGCAACGGCCAGCAGCGGGTCTACGAACGCCTGCGCGGCACCGGTTATCGCTCGGTGATGCTGGTGGCGATGCCTGATCCGCAGCATGTGCTGCTGGTACGCGAATACGCAGTCGGCGTGGAAAAAACCATTCTCGGCCTGCCCAAGGGCGGCGCGGAGCCCGATGAAAACTATTTGCAGGCGGCGCAGCGCGAGTTGAGTGAAGAAGTCGGCATGCGCGCCGCCCGCCTCACAGAACTGGGCGAGCTGACACTGGCACCAGGGCATTTGTGCCATCGCTACCGGGTGGTACTGGCCGAACAACTGACCCCCTGCCAACTGCAAGGCGACGAACCCGAACCCCTGGAATGCCTGCGCATACCACTGGCGCAGATCCCCGAACTGGTGGCCCGCGGCGAACTGCATGAAGCCCGGGCGATTGCAGCGTTGTTCATGGCCATGGGCGCCCTCGCCCGGCGAACCTGACACCACACAAAACCTGTAGGAGCGAGCTTGCTCGCGACGAGGCCGGCACATCCGACATCCATGTCGTCTGACACGCCGCCATCGCGAGCAGGCTCGCTCCCACAGAGGATCACAGCCTGACGCAAATCCCGGGAACGCCCAATAACCTTGTGGGAGCGGGCTTGCTCGCGATGAGGTCGGCACAGCCGACATCCATGTCGTCTGACAGTCCCCCATCGCGAGCAGGCTCGCTCCCACAGCGGAATGCAGCCTGACGCAATTCCCGGGAACACCAAATCACTTTGTGGGAGCGGGCTTGCTCGCGATGAGGCCGGCACATCCRACATCCATGGCGYCTGACACGCCGCCATCGCGAGCAGGCTCGCTCCCACAGGGGGCTGCAGCCAGACACAGAGACCTCGGGAACACCAAACAACCTGTGGGAGCGAGCCTGCTCGCGATGAGGCCGGCACATCCAACATCCATGGCGCCTGACAGTCCCCCATCGCGAGCAAGCCCGCTCCCACAGGGGGGCTGCTGCGTTTTCAAGTCATCAACTAGTCCATTCGGACGAAGCCACGCGCCACCCGCCGACATACCGTATCGCTACAACAACAAAAATCCGTACCGAGGCTCGCCATGCGAAAAGCCACCTGCGCCCTGTTCATCATCGTCTGTGCCGGCAGTACCGCCAGCCTGTGTCAATTGTTCAAGAATGAAGCCTACCGACCGACCACCGCGTACTTCAGCTGCTCGAGCGCGGCCATCAACTGTTACCCGCCAGTGGTGCGCAATCTGCTGCCCTGAGCGCGGTTTGCAGCAGCCATAAAAAAACCACCAAATCGGTGGTTTTTTTGCTGAGCCAAGAATCAGGTCGGCAACACGCCCCGCGCCCGCGACAAGGTTAGCGCCAGGTCTTCAATCATGTCCTCCTGCCCCCCCACCGTGCCGCGACGACCCAGCTCCACCAGCAGCTCACGAGCCGCGATACCGTATTTCTGCTCCGCACGCTTGGCGAACAACAGGAACGAACTGTAGACCCCGGCATAACCCAAAGTCAGCGCATCGCGGTCGAGGCGGATCGGTTGGTCCATCATCGGCACCACCAGGTCTTCGGCCACGTCCATGATCCGGTACAGGTCGACACCACTGTTGACGCCCATCCGCTCCAGCACTGCGACGAACACTTCCAGCGGCGTGTTACCCGCTCCCGCACCAAGGCCTGCCACCGAGCCGTCGATCCGCGCAGCACCGGCGTCAATGGCGGCCAGGGAGTTGGCGATGGCCATGCCCATGTTGTGGTGGCCGTGGAAACCGACTTCGGTCCCGGCGTTCAGCCCGGCGCGCAAGGCACCGATCTTTTGCGTGACTTCATCGGGCAGCATGTAGCCGGCCGAGTCGGTGCAGTAGATACAGTTGGCGCCGTAGCTTTCCATCAGCCGCGCCTGCTCCAGCAGTTTTTCCGCGCTGACCATGTGCGCCATCATCAGGAAGCCGACAGTGTCCAGGCCCATCTTCGCCGACATGCCGATGTGCTGGCCGGACACGTCCGCCTCGGTGCAATGGGTGGCGACGCGAATGGTCGAGACCCCATGCTCATGGGCCATTTTCAGGTGATCGAGGGTACCGATCCCCGGCAGCAACAGGGCCGAAACCTTGGCCTGCTTCATCTGCGGGATCACCGCGGCGAAATATTCCTCGTCGCTGTGGGCCGGGAAACCGTAGTTCAGCGACGCACCACCCAAGCCATCGCCGTGGGTGATTTCGATCAGCGGCACACCGGCCGCATCGAGGCCGGTGGCCACCGAGACCATTTGTTCGATACTGATTTGATGCTGTTTGGCGTGCATGCCGTCGCGCAGGCTCATGTCATGCAGACGGACGCTCTTACCTTGCAAATTCATAGCGATTCTCCACTCAACGGGCAGGCAGTTGCAGGGTGCCCTTGTGGGCTTCTTCGGCGAACATCTCGGCCGTGCGCAAACCGGCGGCGGTCATGATGTCGAGATTGCCGGCGGACTTGGGCAGGAAATCGCCGAGGCCTTCGACCTCGATGAAAATCGACACCTTGCGCCCGTCGAACACCGGCCCGTTGATCAGCTTGTAGCCGGGCACATAGCGCTGAACTTCGCGGACCATCTCCAGCACCGAGGTGCGGATCGCATCCTGGTTCGGCTCGTCATCGGTCAGGCAGTGGATGGTGTCGCGCATCATCAGCGGCGGCTCGGCCGGGTTGATCACGATGATGGCTTTACCGCGTCGGGCGCCGCCGATCTTCTCCACTGCACCGGCTGTAGTGCGGGTGAATTCGTCGATGTTCTGCCGCGTGCCCGGGCCAACCGAACCAGAGGACACCGTGGCAACGATTTCGCCGTAGCTCACTGGTTGCACCCGCGACACCGCCGCCACCATCGGGATGGTCGCCTGGCCACCACAGGTGACCATGTTGACGTTCATCGCCAGGCTCGACGCGTGCTCCTTGAGGTTGACCGGCGGCACGCAGAACGGGCCGATGGCCGCTGGCGTGAGGTCGATCATGATCACCCCGAGTTCGTTGAGCTTGCGGCTGTTTTGCGCGTGCACGTAGGCCGAGGTGGCGTCGAAAGCGATGCGAATATCATCGTCGAGCACGTGCGGCAGCAAGCCATCGACACCGCCAGCGGTGGTTTTAATGCCCATTTCCCGGGCACGTTTCAGGCCTTCGGATTCAGGGTCGACGCCAACCATCCATACCGGCTCGATCCATTCCGATCGGCACATTTTCATCAGCAGATCGGTGCCGATATTGCCCGGGCCGATAATGGCCGCTCTGAGTTTTTTGCTCATTGGGTCAAACTCCAAAAGTCAGGCGCAGAAAGACACCCGGGCACTGCCCAGGCCATCGATGGTCAGAGAAAAACGGTCGCCGGCACGGGCCGGTTCCAGTGGTACCAGGGAGCCGGACAAGATGATTTCCCCGGCCTTGAACGGAATGCCGAAGGCGCCCAGGGTGTTGGCCAGCCAGGCCACCGCAGTCAATGGATTGCCCTGAACCGCCGAACCCAGGCCTTCGCTCAGGGGTTCACCGTTCTTGAACACACGCATGCGCAAGTTCGGCAGATCAAGCTCACGGGGATCGACCTGGCTGTCGCCCAACACGAACACACCGCAGGAGGCGTTGTCGGCCACGGTGTCCTGGATGCGGATGCGCCAGTCGTGAATCCGCGAGTCGACGATCTCGAAGCACGGCATCACGTATTCGGTCGCGGCCAGTACATCGGCCTCGGTGATGCCGGGGCCGACCAGATCATGCTTGAGCTTGAAGGCGATCTCGCCTTCGGCGCGGGGCTGGATCAGTTTGTTGGCGGACAGGGAAATCCGGGCATCGTCATCGAACGACATCTGCCGGGTGATGAAACCGAAATCCGGCTGATGCACGTTGAGCATCTGCTGCACTGCCGCCGAGGTCACACCGATCTTCTTGCCGACGATCTGGTCACCGGCCGCCACCCGACGCTCAATGGCGTACAGGGAAATGTGATAGGCGTCTTCAATGCTGATCGACGGCCAACGCTCGGTCAGTGGCGCCAGGGTCGAGCCGCTGAGCAGCGCCTGATAAAGCTCTTCGCCGAACTCACGGCGCAATTGCACGCTCATCCGCGGGCCTCCTGAAAAAATGCCAGGCACTGGCGGTTGAACAGATCACGGTGCTCGACCTGGACCCAATGCCCGCACTCGCTGAGCATCACGAAACGGATTTTGGTGCAGTTTTCAAGCATGGTCCGGGCACCGGAGGACGGGCAGAACTTGTCGTTCATGCCCCAGAAACCGAGGATCGGGCATTGCAGCTCGCCCAGGCGTGCGGTCATGTTCGGCACTTGCATGGTTGACAGCACACACACTGGCTGTTGCTGCACCACCGCCACCCGTTCGTTGACCGTTTCGTCGCTGATCAGGGTTTCGTCGAACAGTTGCAGGGCCAGCAGGCGACGCATGCCCGCCGCGTCGTTCAGTTCACCCTTGGCGAAAGCCGCACCCATTTTCTGGATGCCTTCCATCTGCAGGTAATACTGTTCCTTTTCCATCAGGCCACCGGGGGCCATCAACACCAGACGGCTGACCCGCTGTGGTTGGTCGAGGGCCAGTTTGATGGCGATCGCGCCGCCCAGGGAGTTGCCGACCAGCACGCAACGCTGGATATCCAGGGCGTCGAGCAAACCGCTCAGGGCGGTAACAAAGAAGTCCAGGGTGTAGAGGGTGTCGGGTTTGTCCGAGGCGCCGTAACCCGGCAGGTCAGGCACGATCACCCGGTAACCGGCCTCGGCAAACACCGGGTAGTTCTGCTTGAAGTTGCTGTGACCGCTGGCGCCCGGCCCGCTGCCATGGATGAAAATCACCGGCTCGCCGCTGCCGCCATCCTTCCCGCTTATATCCACATAGCGCAGCTGCAAACCATCCGGCAGCGTAACGAAGTGCCCTTGCGCTGAAGCGCCCATAAGGTGTCCTCCCGGCCTGTTGTTGTAGCCGGATTATTCCGACGGGCCGGCTGCGCAACATCGTCCGACAGGACTACGCCCCCTTACCTGTAGGAGCGAGCTTGCTCGCGAAAAACGCCAGGACACCGCGGGGCATCAGGTTTTACGCGTTATCGTTGACGCCCATCGTCGGAACGCCGCCCGGAGCAAGCTCGCTCCTACAGAAGTCTCTAGTCCCATCGGACGTTGGATTACAGGGACCACAGACCTAGCATCGACGGCATTCCCGAGCGACAGAACGAGACTCTCCCATGCTTGATCCAATGGACTTTCGCGGCAAAGTGGTACTGGTCACCGGCGGTGGCAAAGGCGTCGGGCGCGGCATCAGCCAGCGCTTTCTCGAGTGCGGCGCCGAGGTGGTGATCTGCGGTCGCGAAGCCCCGCAATCCTTGCCCGCCAGCGCCGGGCGCGAGGCGCTGTTCGTGCCCTGCGACCTGCGGGATGTCGAGCAATCCGGGCGCTTGATCGCGCAAATCGTCGAGCGTTTCGGCCGCCTCGATGTGCTGGTCAACAACGCCGGTGGCTCACCGAATGCCGACGCTGCCACGGCTTCGCCGCGTTTCAGCGAAGCGATCATCCGCCTGAATCTGATCGCGCCGCTTAACCTGTGCCAGCAGGCCAACCAGGTGATGCAGGCCCAGGCCGACGGCGGTGCGATCATCAACATCTGCAGCGTCAGCGCCATCCGCCCTTCTCCCGGCACCGCCGCTTATGGCGCGGCCAAGGCCGGTCTGCTGAACCTGACCACTTCGCTTGCGGTGGAGTGGGCGCCGAAGGTGCGGGTCAACGCCGTCACCGCCGGGCTGATTCTCACCGAGCAGGCGGCCATGCATTATGGTGACGATGCAGGCATTGCCCGGGTGGCGGCGACCATTCCGCTGCAACGCCTGGCGACCCCGCAAGACATTGGCGATACCTGTTTGTACCTGGCGTCGTCTTTAGCCCGTTATGTCAGCGGCGCGAATGTCGCAGTGCATGGCGCGGGTGAACGCCCGGCGTTTCTCGACGCAGCCCAATCTCATTCATAAGCCCCATTCACAAGAGGTGCTCCGACATGTCCGCGATTGCCCGCCACAGCGTACGGCTAGACCTTTCACCCCAAGCGGCCTGGGCCAAACTGCGCGACCTGAGCCTCGCCCCGCACTATGTGCCGGGGTTGACCGGTTGCCGGTTTCATCCCGGTGTGCAAGAAGGCCTCGGTGCCAGTCGCCGGGTGTTGCGCAAGGGCGGTCAGTATCTGGATGAAAGCGTGGTGCAGTGGCAGGAAGGCACAGGGTTCGTGCTGCGGTTGCACAAGGGCAGCAATGAATCGCCCTTCCCGTTTCGCCAGGCCAGCTTCAGTTATGCCCTGCAAGCCGAAGGCAACGCGACGCGCATCACCCTGCAAATGAGTTACAGCCTGCGCGGTGGCAGGCTGGCAGAGTGGTTGCTGGCCAAGGCCTTCAACAAGGTCGTGAGGCAGATTGCCGAAAACCTCAAGGCCTACTACGAAACCGGCCGCACGCAGAACCCGGATATGGCTGTCAGCACATCCAACATCAAAGTTGCCTGACACACCGCCATCGCGAGCAGGCTCGCTCCCACAGGGGATTGGGGGTGTTTGCAAATGCCAGGATCACCACAAAAACTGTGGGAGCTGGCTTGCCTGCGAAGAGGCCGGCACATCCAACATCAATGTTGCCTGACATACCGCCTTCGCGAGCAAGCCCGCTCCCACAGGGGATTAGGGGTGATTGCAAATGCCAGGATCACCACAAAAACTGTGGGAGCTGGCTTGCCTGCGAAGAGGTCGGCACATCCAACATTAATGCCGCCTGACACGCCGCCATCGCGAGCAGGCTCGCTCCCACAGGGGGATCGGGTTGTACGCTAATGCCAGGTTCACCACAAAAACTGTGGGAGCGAGCCTGCTCGCGATGAGGTCGGCACATTCAACATTGATGTCGCCTGACATGCCGCCTTCGCGAGCAGGCTCGCTCCCACAGGGGCCACCTCTGGGGCGAGCGGTCTTCAGGAACGCGCCACTTCCGAGTGAGCKGTAAAACGGGTGGCGACAATCTTCCACTGCCCGGCGACACGCTGGTAACGGTCCTCATAGAACCCACCCAACTGCCGCGTCGCCCCGCTCTCGCCATCCACGTTGAAATACCACAGGGCCCAACGGCCCTGGGCTTGATCTTCGTTCAGCACCTCGATTTCCGGGTTGGCACCATGATGCAGGTCGATCACCCGCTCATGGCAAGCCAGTTCGCGGTACAGCGCGACAAAACTGTCGCGCTCACGAAAGATCCCCAACGGACCGTAATCGATCAGCACTTCACCTTCGGCAAAGCAGTCGGCAATCACCTCGACCTGCTTGAGGTCGCAGGCATTGAGGTAACGATGCTTGAGCTGGCGGATGTCCTCCAGTGCTTCCAGGCGGGCGATCCGCTGTTCCAGATTCATGCTGCACCTCTCATTGTCACATTGACCTCACTCCAGAAGGCTTTCATCGAACGGATCTTGCCGTCGACATCGAACTCCATCACGTCGATCACATGCAGCGAGCACGGTTGCCCGCCCCACTCCATGTCGACCCGGAACGGCATCGCGCCGCAACCGCTGAGCGTCGCGCGCACCGGGCCGGTCCGGGTCGCCGAGACTTTTATCGAGCCCAGTCCTTCACGGTAAAAGCGCGCGATGGCGTCGATGCCCTGCAACGGCGCGTGGCCGACCGGGTCTTCAACCGTGGCGTTTTTGGCGTAGAGCGCGAGGATGCCGTCGATGTCGCCGGCATCCACCAGCTCCACATAACGCGCCATGCTCTCTTGCACATGCTGTGCGCTGATCATTCAGACCACCTCGAACAGGGCGGCGGCGCCCATGCCGCCACCGATGCACATGCTCACCACCACATAACGCAAACCGCGACGCTGGCCTTCGACCAACGCATGACCGACCATCCGCGCCCCGGACATGCCGAACGGATGACCGATGGAGATCGCCCCGCCGTTGACGTTCAGGCGCTCGGCCGGAATGCCCAACGTGTCACGGCAGTACAGCACCTGGCAGGCAAACGCTTCGTTCAGCTCCCACAGGCCAATGTGGTCCATGGTCAGGCCGTGGCGCTTGAGCAGCTTGGGAATGGCGTAGACCGGGCCGATGCCCATCTCGTCGGAATTGCAGCCGGCGACCGCCATGCCGCGATAGATCCCCAGCGGTTCCAGGCCGCGCTTTTCGGCCATTTTGGCGCTCATCAGTACCGAAGCCGATGCGCCGTCGGACAGCTGTGAGGCGTTGCCGGCGGTGATGAAACGACCTTTTTCGCTCCACTGACCGCCCGGCCACACCGGCTCCAGCGCCTTCAGGCTCTGGAGGCTGGTGTCGATGCGGTTGCACTCGTCGCGCAGCAGGGTGACGGACTCATGGCGGGTTTCGCCGGAGGCCTTGTCGACGATCATCTGGCGGCTGGTCAGCGGCGCGAGCTCGCGATCGAAGCGCCCGGCGCTCTGGGCCTGTGCGGTACGCAGCTGGCTCTGGTAGCTGTATTCGTCCTGTTCGTCACGGGAGATGCCGTAGCGCGCGGAGACGATCTCGGCGGTTTCGATCATCGGGATGTAGGCGTGCTGATCCAGCTCGATCACCGAAGCCGACTGGTTGCGATAGAGGTTCTTGTGCTTGTTCTGCACCAGGGAAATCGACTCCAGGCCACCGGCCACGGCGATGTCGATTTCGTCGCACATGATGCCTTTGGCTGCCATGGCAATACTCATCAGGCCCGACGAGCACTGGCGCTCGACGGCCATCCCGGCGACGGAAACCGGCAGGCCGCCGGCAATCGCGCACAGGCGCCCCAGGTTATAGGACTGGGTGCCCTGCTGCGCGGCGGCGCCGATGATCACGTCGTCCACTTCACCCGGCTCGATGCCGGCACGGCGCACGGCTTCGCGCACCACATGACCGCCCAGTTGCGGCGCTTCGGTGTCATTGAACGCACCACGAAAGGCTTTGCCGATCGGAGTACGGGCGGTCGAAACGATGACGGCTTCTTTCATGCTGGATTCCTCGAAAATTCTGTTGAAGGTCAGGCCGGGTAATAGCGGCTGATGGTGTCGACCACGCAGCCGGGGCGTTCTTCACCGTCGATTTCAACGCTGACGCGGATGGTCGCCTGCACGCCGCCCTTCACTTCCTCGACAGCGATCAATTGCGCGCTGCCGCGAACCCGCGATCCGACGCGCACCACCGAGGGGAAGCGCACCCGCTCGCAGCCGTAATTGACGCCCATGGCCAGGCCACGGACTTCGACGATCTGCGGTAAGAACAGATTGACCAGCGACAGGCTCAGGTAGCCATGGGCAATGCATGCGCCAAACGGGCCGCTGGCGGCCTTGAGCGGATCGACGTGAATCCACTGGTGATCGCCGGTGGCGTCGGCAAACCGGTCGATGCGGTCCTGCTCCAGCAAAAGCCAGTCGCTGACGCCGAGTGATTCGCCCACGGCGTCGAACAAGGCCATCGGCGTGTCGAAAATACGTGGCATGGTCACGCCCTCTGGCTGGACACCGACAACACTTCGCCGGTCATGTAGGAGCTGTAGTCGCTGGCCAGGAACATCATCACGTTGGCCACTTCCCAGACTTCGGCGGCACGGCCGAACGCTTCGTTGGCGGCGAGTTGATCGAGCACCGCCTGGGGCGCGGATTTGCGCAGGAAATCGTGCAGGGCAATGCTCGGGCTGACCGCGTTGATGCGGATGCCGTAGTCAGCCGCCTCGACTGCTGCGCAGCGGGTCAGCGCCATCACGCCGGCCTTGGCGGCGGCGTAGTGCGACTGTTCTTTCTGCGCGCGCCAACCCAGCACCGAGGCGTTATTGACGATGACTCCGGCACGCCGCTCCATCATTTTCGGCAGCATGGCACGGGTCATGCGCATGGTGCCGGTGAGCGTCACATCCAGCACCCGGTTCCACTCTTCGTCGCCCATCTCCACCAGCAAGCGCGAGCCGCCAAGACCGGCGTTGTTGATCAGCACATCGACGCCTTGCAGGTCCCGCTCGGCGCAGGCAATCAGTTGCTGCACCTGGGCTTCATCGGCGACGTTGCAGACCTGGCCGAAGACCTGTTGCAGCCCGGTGGTTTCGCGGATTTTCACCACCGCCTCGGCCAGGCGGCCTTCGTGGATATCGCTGATCATCAGCGCGCGGCAACCTTCCTCGGCGGCGCGCACGGCAGCGGAAAAACCGATCCCGGCGCCTGCGGCGGCGGTGATCAGCACCGACTTGCCGCGCAGCAGGCCGCGACCTTCAACATATTGAGGTACAGACATGAACTCTCTCCTTTCAGGCGCGCGGACGCGGCTCTTTGGGCATGCCCAAGGCACGCTCGGCGATGATGTTGCGCTGGATTTCGTTGCTGCCGCCGTACAGGGTGTCGGCGCGGCTGAACAGGTACAGCGACTGCAACCGGGTCAGTTGGTAGGGCGCGGCTTCGAGCAATTCCGCCTCGGCGCCGAGCACGTCCATCGCCAACTTGCCGAGGCTGGCGTGCCAGGTCGACCAGAACAGCTTGTAGATGGTCGCCTCCTTGCGCAGCGAACCGTCCTGGCTACCCGAGAGCATGCGCAGCGAGTTGTAGCGCATGATCCGCAACCCGCTCCAGGCTTCGGCCAGGCGCTGGCGCAGGATCGGATCGCGGTCGGCACCGTTGGCGCGGGCAATGGCGATGATTTCGTTGAGTTCGTTCTGAAACTGCATCTGCTGGCCGAGGGTCGACACACCGCGCTCGAAACCCAGCAGCGCCATGGCGATCTTCCAGCCTTCGCCCGGCGCGCCGATGATGTTGGCGGCGTCGGTGCGGGCATCGTCGAAGAACACTTCGTTGAATTCCGAGGTGCCGGTCAGTTGCTCGATGGGCMGCACGGTGATTTGCGCCTGAGCCATCGGCACCAGCAGGAACGACAGGCCGCGATGGCCGACACTGCCCGGCTCGGTGCGGGCAATCACGAAACACCAGTCCGACTCATGGGCCAGGGACGTCCAGACTTTTTGCCCGTTAATCACCCAACTGCCCGTCGCTTCATCCAGCACGGCACGGGTCTTGACGTTGGCCAGGTCGGAACCGGCGCCCGGCTCTGAATAGCCCTGGCACCAGAAAGACGTGCCGCTGACGATTCCCGGCAAAAACCGCTGTTGCTGCTCAACCGTGCCGAATGCGGCGATGGTCGGCCCGGCCAGCCCTTCACCAATATGCCCCATGCGGCCGGGGCCACCGGCGCGGGCGTATTCTTCGTGGAAAATCACCTGCCGGGTGATCGACAGTCCGCGCCCGCCGTGCTCCGGCGCCCAGCCGACGCAGGTCCAGCCGCCCTCGGCGAGTTTGCGTTCCCAGGCTTTGCGCTCCTCGGGAAACATGTGTTCATCGCCCGGGCCGCCGCGAAAACGCAGGGCCTCGAACTCACCGCAAAGGTTGGCACTCATCCAGTCGGCGACTTCCCGGCGGAAGCGTTCGTCCTGCTCGCTGAAACTGATTTTCATGGCTGCTCTCCAAGAATCACCGCGGCAATCCGCTCGCGATGCCAGGCCGGTAGCCCGAGGAAGCTCTCGCTGGCGCGGGCGCGCTTGAAGTAGAGGTGCGGGTCGTATTCCCAGGTGAAACCGACGCCACCATGCAACTGGATCGACTCGGACGCGCAGTGGAAGTAGGTTTCAGAGCACTGCGCCTTGGCCAGCGCCGCCGCCAGCGGCAGTTCGGCCGCCACCTGCGGATCACCCTGCGGATCGAGGACTTCCTGGGCCACGCACGCGGCGTAATAACTGGCCGACCGCGCGCATTCGACTTGCAGCATCATGTCGGCGGCGCGGTGTTTGAGGGCCTGGAAACTGGCAATCGGGCGACCGAACTGCTGGCGTTCCTGCATGTAGGCCACGCTCAGGTCGAGCACCTGCTGCGCGCCACCGGTCTGCTCGGCGGCCAGGCCGATGCAGGCCAGTTGCAGGACCTGCTCAAGATGCGGCCAGCCGTTACCGAATTCACCCAGCAGCGCGTCAGCTTCAAGGTACAGGCCCTTGAGCTGGATCCGCGCCTGGCGCCGGGTCTGGTCCATGGTCGGCAGCATTTGCCGCTCGATGCCGGCCCGCTCGGCGCTCACGGCAAACAGGCTGATGCCCGCCTCGCCGGTCGAACCGGGTTGCCGTGCGGCAATGACCAGAAGGTCGGCACCATGCCCGTCGAGCACATGCTTGAGGGTACCGTCGAGGACAAACCCGTCACCCTCGGCCACCACCGTTGCCTGGACGTCGTCGGCCGACCAGTCGTTGGCACTGCTGAACGCCAGGGTCGCGGTCACGCTGCCGTCGGCGATCGAGGGCAACCAGCGCTGCTTCTGTTCGTCATTGGCGGCCAGCAACAATGCGGGGGTGGCCATGCAGGCGGTGGCGAAAAACGGCGAGCACAGCAATCGCCGGCCCATCTGTTCCAGCAGGATCGCCAGCTCGACAAAGCCCAGCCCAAGGCCACCATAAGTTTCGGGGATATGAATCGCCGGCCAGTACATTTCCTGGCACAGACGCTGCCAGAGGGCTTCGTCAAAACCCCGTTCGCTGACCATTGCCGCGCGCACGGCGGCAGAATCCGAGACATCGGCGAGGAAGCCCTCGGCCGATGCGCGGATCATTTCCTGTTCGTCGCTGAATGCAAACTCCATCGCGGCGCCTTCTGCTCGTTTGGCGGGGCGCGCGTGGCGCAACACCCCTTTGAGCATGAAGTTTGGCGCCGGCCGGACGCGGCAGAATCGTTAGCCCTGCCTAGTCCGAACGGGTGATGTGGTGGCACAAGTGTTCGGCTGCGAAGCCGATCAGCGACAGTCTCCGCCCATGCGCACCAGCAGCGCTGAACGGTGTGGATTGAGGTACGGGTTGATTTCACCGACCTGGCATGACGCCAGGTTCTGCAGTTCCGGTGCGAGGGGTTCCTGCACAAACAGCAGCCCCGCCGGACGGGATTCGGCTTGCAACTGCGCCACCGTCAGCGGCGCCACCGGCCGGCCCATGTAATAGACCAGACGGATATCCGGCTCACCGAGGGTATAAGCCTTCTGCCCCGGCTGCCCGTCGGCCAGCGTGGCAATCTGCTCAAGACCGTCAACCCGGTGCGACAGCACCCGTGCTTCGACGAACATGTAGAACACCACGAACCCGGCCAGCATCACGTAGGGCACAACGGCCAGGACCGTGCGCCAGCGTCCCTTCAGGTCATCGAGCAGCGCCGACCAGTGCATCGCCAGCAGCAACGCCATGGACGGGTAAACCGGCAACAGGTACTTGCCATGCTTTTCGGTGAACAGGGAAAACACCAGCAGCGGCAACAGGCTGCAGCACAGCAGCATGCCGGCCTCGCGGCGCGAGCGGATCATTGCCCAGAACTTGCGCGGCTGCACAAACACGATCAGCCAGAACGGGAAGAAATCACCGGCCAGGTACAGCAGATAGGCATACCAGGCCTCGGCGCCCTGCCCGTCGATCTTCTTCACGATGTCTTCGCTGATGATCGAGGCCCAGATGCCCCAGCCCTGACTCACCGACACCGCCAGATACCAGGAACTGCCCAGCACCACGGCAATCAGCCAGCCCCAACCGTCACACAGATACGCCTTGGCCCGCGCATCGCGATAGATCAAGGCATAGGCCAGGATCGGCGCCGTCACCCACAACAGGCAAACCGGTCCTTTGGTCAGCAGTGCACAACCCAGCAGCACGTAGCTGAGCCGGCTCCACAAGACCCGGCCTTGCTGGAAGATGAATTGCCAGGCCGCCAGCAGCGCGCCGAAACACAGCAGGGTCAACACCATCTCGATTTCCGAGCGCCGTGCAAACAGGCTGAACGCACCGTTCGCGGCCAGGAACACCACGGCGAACAGACCGACCTGCCGCCCCGCCTGCCGGACGCCGTACAGGTAGGTGCCAAAACAGCACAAGGCGGCGGCCAACGCCGAAGGCAGGCGCACGCTCCACTCGGACAAGCTGCCCAGCACCGCCGTCGAAACCAGGCCGGCCCAATAGAAAAACGGCGGCTTGGACAAGTACAAGTCGCCGTTCATGTAAGGCAGCAGCCAGCTGCCTGCCTCGCGCATTTCACGCATGGTAACGGCGCGGCGGGCCTCGTTGACACTGAGGAACGGCACGCTGYCCAGCCCCCAGAAAAACAGCAACGCAATCGCGATGGCCACAAGCAACGTAATATTCCGGGTCGATAACGATCCGCGCATGACCTACTCCTTCAGGTGTTTGCTTTTTTTGATCAATTGCAGGTTGCGAAAGTAGACGATGGAGCCAAACGCCTGACCGGCGATGAACACCGGGTCTTCGCGGTAAATGGCATAGGCGAGCAACAAGGTGCTGCCGACGATGCTCAGGTACCAGAAGCTCACCGGAATGATGCTGCGTTTCTTGTATTCGCTGTACAACCACTGCAGGACAAACCGCCCGGTAAAGGCGATCTGGCCGGCAAAGCCGACGATCAGCCACAAGGCTTCACGGGAGATGTTCATCCTTCGATCTCCTGGGCAATGGTGTTCAGCCGCGTGCGCTTGATCAGCCACCAGACACCGAACAAATCGAGAATGCCCACCAGCGCGCGGTCGAGGTTGCCGTATTTCGACACCCCGGCCGTGCGATGCCGGTGGTTGACCGGGTGCACGATCATGCGGCCGTTATGGCGCTGGATCAGCGCTGGAATATAGCGATGCATGTGGTCGAAGTACGGCAGGCGCAAAAACGCCGCGCG
>NZ_JBFREX010000049.1:0-33467 GCF_052114525.1 Pseudomonas sp. KB_15
ACTGACTGATTTTACGACTGCTTCGCAGCCGAACGCAGCCTCGCGGGCTCGGCAGCTGCTACAGATCGCATTAGCGCTTAACTGACTGGCATTAGCCAAAGCCCCTCTATTCATGATCAATCCGGCAACAGTGTTTATCCCGCCGACCGATATTTGCGCCCTTGCCAAACGCCTACCATCGGTTCTACCCAAGTGAGTAAAGCCAAACAGGCGCTATCCACTCACGCGGGAAAAAAGGCTCAAGGGATAACGCTTTAACCACGAGGTGAAGATCATGAAACTGTTGAACATCGCACTCTTGCTTGCGCTTGGCAGCGCCGGCACCCAGGCCTTTGCAGACGACAGCCACTCGACTGCCGCCACCAGCCAACCGCCGGTTGAAACCTACACATACGGCACCAGGCTTGATATCAAACGCGTCATCGAAGTATCGGAAATCGCCAACGAATGCGGACCGGTTCCGGCGCGCATGACCTATGAAGATTCCCGGGGCCAACGCCGCACCGTTGAGTATCAAGTGATGGGCACCGGTTGCTCGAACGGGTGAGCACTGTACGGACGATGGAGGGTCGACACTCCATGCGTACAGCGCCAGCCACAACGCTACACAGGTGCACCGACAATTTTTTCATCAGACGCCAGCACACCCGGAATGGAGTGCTTCAGAAATTCCACCCAGGTTTTTATTTTTGCATCCACGAACTTGCGTGACGGATAGATCGCAAACAGGTTCAATTCTTCAAGCCGATACCCCGGCAATACGCGCACCAATGTCCCCGCCCGCAGGCCCTCGACGGCCGAAGCAATCGGTTGGATGCCAATCCCCATCCCGTTCTTGATCGCGAATGTCATGGCGTCGGCCGTGTTGACGTGAAAGGGCGACACCGGCGTGCTGAAGGTTTCTATCCCCTGCGGACCTTCAAATACCCAGTGCTCGACCGGCATGACCGTGTTGACGATCCGCAGGCAATCATGGCCGCCAAGATCACTCGGCAACTCGGGAATCCCGCGTTGGCTCAGGTACTCAGGTGAGGCGCAGAGAATGCTGTAGGTGATGCCCAGCCGCTGGGCGACGAATCCGGAGTCGGGCAGGTCCCGCGCCAGCACGATCGACATGTCATAGCCCTCCTCCAGCAAATCCGGCAACCGATTGGTCACGGTCAGATCGAACAGCACCGAAGGCCAGATTTCTCGGTAGCGGGCAATGGCACCGATCACGTAATGGTTACCAATGGCCGACATGGCATGGATTTTCAGCCGGCCTGCGGGCATGACCTGCGCCGTGCCCGCCTCTTCGTCGGCTTCGCGCATGTCCTGCAGAATCCGCTCGCAGCGCTGCAAATAGCGCACACCGGCTTCGGTCAATGCCAGGCGCCGGGTGGTCCGGTTGATCAGCCGCGTCCGCAACCTGGCCTCCAGGCTGGAAACGGCTTTTGAAACGTTGGTCGTGGTGGTGTCCAGCATCGCGGCCGCTGCCGTGAAGCTGCCGCTTTGGGCGACCGCCGTGAAACAGCGCAGGGTCTGGAAAACATCCATCGTTTTCACCTCAAGGGATAGGCAAGCAGGACGGTCCTGTGACGGACCGCCCTGGCGTCAGCAACTACTGCTTGCGCGGAATGAATCCGGGGACACCGGTTTCAACCACCGAGTTGAAGCGTATACGGGTTGTGATGTCTTGTTGAATTTCAACCATGGCCCTGAACGGCAAGGTCGAGATATCGATATTTTCCCGGATATGGCCCGGCGTTGCCGAGGTGGTCAGGAACGCCACCCCACGTTGCACCGACCAGGCCAGTGCGACCTGGGCCGGGGTTTTCTGCACGCGCCGGGCGATGCCGGTGATCACCGGGTCTTCCAGCACATTCGGTTGCATGCCATGCCCCAGTGGCGCAAACGCCAGCACGATGATTCCGTGCGCCTTGCAGAATTCAAGCAACTCCCACTCCGGTAAATAAGGGTGGGACTCGACCTGCACCACGGCGGGTTTTATCCGGGCGACGGCGACCAGCGCCTTCAGCGCCTCCAGCGTGATATCGGACACACCGATGGACCTGGCCCGTCCCTCATCCACCAGTCGCTCCAGCGCCCGCCACGTCTCGATCAACGTCACGCCGTTGTCGTAGATGACGTTGCCCTGCTCGTCCCTCGGGTCCTGGTTTTCGCCGGGTTGAAAGGCAAACGGCGTGTGGATCAGGTAGCAGTCGATGTAGTCCACTTGCAGGCGTTGGCAACTGGCTTCGAACGCGGGCTGGACGCGCTCCGGACGATGGTTGGTGTTCCACAGCTTGGTGGTGATGAACAGCTCCTCGCGGCGGATCTTGCCCGCTTCCAGCACCTCCTTCAGCGCAACGCCAACCTGTGCTTCGTTGCGATAGCGCTCGGCACAATCGAAATGGCGGAAACCGGCGGCCAGCGCTTCCTTGACCGCTTGGGTCGTGGTGGCGAGATCGCGGAACAACGTACCGAATCCAACCGCCGGCATCTCGACCGCCCCATGGTTGAGCACAAATCCGGTATCACGCAGTCCGTCGTGAAAGGCTTCATAGGTCATGTCTTTGCTCCAGGCCGCAGCCATTATTGATACGAAGGTTTCTGCCCGTCGCCGGACGCCACGCGTTGCTCGAACGCACCGACGGCGTTGCCGCCCAGCGCAACAAACAACTGCACGGTGTCGAGGTATTGCGCGGTGTTCACGCGGATCTGCCCCAGCAGCGCCTGCTCGTAGGCACGCTCCGCTTCCAGGACCTGGAGGATGCTGTTTTCGCCTTGCGCAAAGGCTTGCCGGTTCAACTGCAAACTGGTTTCGGCTGCTCGCAAGGCATCGGTCTGGGCCTGGTGTTCCTCGGC
This sequence comes from Pseudomonas sp. KB_15, assembly GCF_052114525.1. NCBI lineage: Bacteria > Pseudomonadati > Pseudomonadota > Gammaproteobacteria > Pseudomonadales > Pseudomonadaceae > Pseudomonas > Pseudomonas sp. KB_15. The sequence continues at coordinate 2,848 of NZ_JBFREX010000049.1, forward strand.
GTCATGGTTGATCGCCTGCAAGGTGTCGGCGACCTGCCCGAACGAGGTGATGACCGTTTGCCGGTAACCGGCGAGCGTCGCCTTGTAACCGTCGACGGCGGCCTGCTGCTGCGCCTTGAGCGTACCGCCATCGAAGAGCGGCCCGGCCAACCCGGCAGCGAAACCCCAGAGTGCCGCGCCGCCATTGCCCGAAGCCGCCTGCGCCAGGGACGCAGACAGCGTGACGTGGGGATAGAGGTTGGCCGTCGCCACACCCACCGCCGCGCTGGCCATGTGCAGTTGCGCTTCGGCTTGCAGCACATCCGGGCGGTCGTGGGCCATTTCCGAAGGCAGGCTCACCGGCATGTTCGACGGCAAGGCAAACTCGCTCAAGTCGAAGTCGGGAGCGATCCAGTCCGCCGGCCCCTTCCCCGTCAGAATCGACAGCGCATGGCGCGCCGCATCGCGCTGCTGAGCGAGGGGCGGCAACAGCGTGCGGTCCTGGGCGAGACGGGTCTCGGCCAGCGACACATCGATCTGCGTGGTGGAGCCATTGAGGTGGGCCATGCGCACCAGCTCAAGGTTCCTCGCGTCATTGGCCAGCAGCTTTTCCACGGCTTGCATCTGCGCATTGGCGGAGGCCACCAGCAACGCCTGGCTGGCGACGTTGCCAGTCAGGGTCAGGTACGCCGCTTCGTACCGGTGTTTCTGCAGGTCGGCAAACGCCTGCTGCTGCTCGACCAATCGCTGGTTGCTGCCGAACACATCAAGGTCGAAACCCACCCGCGGTCCAATCGCATAGAAATTGGAGATGGTGGGCTCCTTGGAGTTGTGCACCCGTTGACGACCAGCCACGGCGCCGAAATCGACCTGCGGATACAGCGCCCCCTGCGCCGCCGCAACAGAAGACGCCGCTTGCCGGATCGTGGCATCGGCGGCCACCAGGTCCAGGTTGCCGTCGATGGCTCGACGAACCACGTGGTCGAGTTTCTGCGAGCGAAAGGCCGTCCACCAGTCGCCACTGACTTTTTTGCCCAGGTCGATGCGTGGGTCAGCGCCGCGGGCAAGACGCTGCTCGGCTTGTGGGTCATAGTGCTGCGACGAACTCGCCGCCGGAGTTTGATAGTCGGGGCCAACGGTGCAGGCCGTCAGGAATGCAAGCAGCGACAACCCCGCGATCTTCGTTTGCAGCAGATATCTGTTGATGACCAGCGCATAAGCATTCATTTGGCAAACTCCACGAAAACTAATTGGCCGCAACGGGCTTGCGAAGAAACAACACCAGCGGGCTCACCACCAGCATCACCACCAGCAAAATCTTGAACTGGTCGATCACGGCGATGAACGCGGCCTGGCCGGTGATCATTTCGTTGAGTCCGCCAAGCACCTGCAAGGGCGCCGCAGCCAGCGAATGCGCGGCGGCGCGGTACGGCGTCAGGTTGCTGGCCAGCGCCATGTGCATCGCCTGGGTGTTGTTGAAGAAGAACAGTTGGACGATCGCCACCCCCAGCGTGCTGCCGTAGACACGGGCCAGATTGAACAGGCCGGTGCCTTCGGGGCGCAGTGTCGGGTCGAGCGTACTGAACGCGACCTTGGTCACCGCCGGCATCAGCATGCCCAGGCCCGCGCCCTGGATCGCACCGGCGACGGCCACGGGCCACGCGTCCATCAGCGGCGAATAGCCGAGCATCAGCCAGTTGGCGTAAACCACCACCGCCACGCCTGCCGCCACGAAGGGACGACGGTCGAAGCGCTCGGGAACCCGGCCCATCAGCAGAAAGGCGCCGACCAGTCCCATGCCACGAGGAATCGTCAAGGCACCAGTGGTGTCAGGTGGGTAGCCGAGAATCTCGTCCAGCATCGGCGAGGTCAGGGCCATGGTCGACAACAGCACAAAACCGAGGGCGAAAAAGATCACCGTCGACAACACGAAGTTGCGGTCCTTGAGCAAGCGCTTGTTGAGGAAATGCACGTTCGAGGTCAGCACATGCACCACGAACAGGTAGATCCCCAGCGCAGACGCCACGGCTTCCAGCCATATTTCGGGCGAGGCGAACCAGTCCAGGCGCTCACCACGGTCGAGCAGCATTTGCAGACTGATCATGCCAAGGGTGAAGGTGCCAAAACCGAAGAAATCGAACGCCGGAGGTTTCTCGGCCTTCTTCTGCGCCAGCAACAGCGCTACCACCAGGAAGATAAACGCCGACAGTGGCACGCTGAGGTAGAACATCGGGCGCCAGCCAAAATGTTCGGCGATCCAGCCACCGATACTCGGGCCGCTGACGATGCCGAACAGCACGATGGCGGTCCAGCTCGCGCCAAATTTTGCGCGTTTTTCCAGCGGCAAGGTTTCCGTGGCAATTGCCATCGACAGCGGTGCCAGCACGCCACTGGCGATGCCTTGAACGATGCGCGCACCCACGAATTCCAGCGGCGTCGTCGCTGCCGTGGCGAGCAACAGGCCAAGGAAGAACACTGCCAGCGCTGCCTGATACACCAACTTCAAGCCAAAGCGCCCGGCCAGCCACTGCGCGAGTGGCATGCTGATCGCACTCGCGGCCAGGTACGCAGTGAAAATCCACCCCGCCTGATCGTCGCTCATCGACAGGCTGCCCTGAATCAACCTGAGCGCCGAGTTCGGCAGCGGCAGGTTCGCCGACTGCATATAGGTCGCCAGCAAGGCGGCCAGCCTGAGCGAACGCGCACCCTCCCCACCGGGGCTTACCACCGATTGGGCGTTCATCAGAAGTTACCTGCGGTCAGCAACGCCTTGAGCGGATGCCACCAGGGGCTGCTGAACCGGGTGTCGATCCTCACCGTGGCGCTGGTCCCGGAGAACAGCGGTAACGCCGGGTCCACTTCGTCGAGCTCGAGCCGTACCGGCACCCGCTGCGTCACCTTGACCCAGTTGCCGGTCGCATTCTCCGGCGGCAGCAGCGCGAAATCCGACCCGGCCCCCGGGCTCATACTGGTGACGTGGGCCTTGAACACGCGATCCGGGTAGGTGTCGATACGGATGGTGGCCTCCTGGCCCGGGCGCATGTGGGTCACGTCGGTTTCGCGGAAGTTGGCCTCGATCCAGGTCTCGTGACCGGACAACAAGGCAAAGGCCGGCGCGCCGTTGTTAAGATAGTTGCCCACCTGCAAGTCGTCGACCTTGGCCACGATGCCATCCTGCGGCGCATACACCGTGGTGTACGAGAGGTACAACTGCGCCTCGTCGAGCTGCGCCCTGGCCTCGCGAACCGTCGGGTGGCTATCGGCATCGATGTCCGGATTGCCGTTCAGGGCCACCACGGTGCTGGCGATCTGTTGCTCGATGGACGCGATCCGTTGCCGCGCCACCTTCACGTCAGTGTCGGCCCGCTCGTAAATCGACTTTGAAACGAACTCGGTCGCGACCAGTGCTTTCTTGCGGGCAAAATCCTTCTGGTCAAAGTCAGCCGACTCTTTCGCCGATTGCAGTTCCGCCTGTTGCTGGCGATAGCTGGCCTTGAGCCCGTCGATACGCAGCCGCGCCACGCTCAGTTGCGCTTGCGCACGGTCGACGGCGATCTGGAACGGTTTCGGGTCGATCCGGAACAACACCTGGCCCTTGTGGACCTGCTGATTGTCTTCGACAGCGATGTCCACCACCTGCCCGGAGATCCGCGCATTGATCGACGCCTTCGCCACCCGGGCATAAGCGTTATCGGTCGAAACATACGCCTGCCCCGACACATGGTGGGCATAGCCCAGCGCCGCGAACAGGATGGGAACACCCACCATCAGCCATGGACGCAAGGTCTGTCTCAGCGGTTTTCTGGTGGGCGCGCCGACCGGGTTTGGGCCAGGCTGCCCGAAGGTTTGTGAAGCCGGGATATCGAACGATTTGGTCATGATCGAGTACGCCTTTAGCCGAGTAATCGGGCCGGCGTCGGCAACCATCGCCGACGGCCCGAATGTCAATAAATGCTGGAATGAAGCAAGCCCGTGCGCGGTCAGGAGGATCGCTCCCACCGCGTCGGTTTCGTCGCCGCAACACTCAGTTCGCGCTCGGCTACAACAAACCCTGGATCAAGGAATTTCTGATTCCTTAATTTTGTGCGATGGTGTAAGAATATCCCTCGACCCACCTTCTCACAAGGTTTTTGTACGACATGGCACAAAATAAATCGACAGAGGGCAAAGGCCGCGGCCGCCCTCGGGCATACGACCCGCAGACAGCCTTGCAGCAGGCACTCGGCGTGTTCTGGAACACCGGCTATTCCGGCGCGTCGCTGGACAGCATCGCCACCGCCGCCGGCATGAATCGCCCCAGCCTCTATGCGGCATTCGGCGACAAACACGCGCTCTATATCAAAGCGCTGGAGCAATATTGGGAGTTTGCCGCGGCGGCCATGCACGAGGCGCTGACGGACCTGGATCTGCCGTTGGCCGAGGCCTTGCAGCGTTTCTACGAGGGGCAGTTATCGATTTACTTCTCGGGAGACGGCCAGCCCCGCGGTTGCTTCGCCATCGGCACGGCAACCACCGAAGCTGTTGAGGACCCGCAGATTCGCGAGGTGCTTTCCGACCGGTTGAGCCGGCTGGATGCCGATCTGGAAGTTCGCCTGCAAGCGGCCATCAATGCGGGTGAGTTAAAAGGCGATGCAGACCCGACCGCCCTTGCCGTACTCGCCTCCTCCCTGCTGCATAGCATTTCGATCCGTGCGCGGGCCGGTAAATCCCGGGCCGAGCTGACGGAACTCGCACACCAGGCGATCAGAGTGATCTGCGGTGAGTGAAAAGCTCGAAGACATTCTTGCCGGGCAGTTGGCCGTGATCTTTTGCGGGATCAATCCCGGAATGACTGCCGCTGCCCAAGGGCATCATTTTGCCGGACGCGGCAATCGCTTCTGGCGCACGCTCCATCTCGCCGGGTTTACCCCCGAGCAAGTGCAACCGGAAAACGATCGGACGATCTTGCGCTACCACTGCGGGTTGACCGCTGTGGTCCAGCGGCCGACGGCCAGTGCGGATCAGTTGTCCTTGCACGAGTTCACCGCTGCAGCTRCGGAGTTCGAACAGAAAATCGCCCGCCATGCGCCGCGTTTCGTAGCGTTTCTGGGCAAGGCGGCGTATTGCGCGCTGTCCGGTCAGCGCGACATTGCCTGGGGCCTGCAACCGAAAACCTTCGGCAATGTCTCGGTCTGGATCCTGCCCAACCCCAGCGGGAGAAATCGTGGGTTCAGCCTCGAGCAACTGGTAACGGCCTACCGTGAACTGCGGCTGGCCGTCGACGAAAACCGGCGGGGGTAATCACGTCGGCGGAATCGTCGCCAGCACGCCGATCAGAATGGTCAACAGCAGAAAACCGCCGAGAAAAATCGTCATTTTGGCCATGCGGCCTCCCACACTATGAATTGGCGGTACAGAGGCGCCGAGCGCTGCCGTACCGGAGATTTATTGTGGGCTGGCGGCTGTATCCGTTACAGAGGCAGATTGCGCTGAAAAATACGGATCAGATCCGCTTTCACGCTGTGCTTTCGGGCGTATTGCACAGAGGATCCTGCGGGCGATGTCCACAAACGGCGTGACGATCAACCCCTTCATCGTCAGGTAACGCTCGTGATCCTGTTCCCCGGTGCCGAAATGGATGGCCTCGGGTGTGGACCGGGTGACGTAGAGGGTGCCGAACATCCAGTCCCACAGCGACAGATTGATGCCGAAGTTCTTGTTGAAGTGTCGCGGCGCATCGCTGTGATGAATCTGGTGTTGCGCCGGGCTGCTCAGTACCCGCTCAAGCACCGGCCCGAAGGAGAACCACACATGGCTGTGACGCAGGTTGGCCGCCAGGGCATTGAAGATGAACACCATGTAGGTCACGCCAAACAAGGTATAGCGGCTGATCTCCCCACCGCAGGCGTACCAGAAGACCCCGGCAAACGCGCCGACGCAGACGGTATCCGTCAGTTTCTCGACTACCTCTTCCAGAAAATGCACACGGCTGGCCGTCGCCGGCACCAGCACGGGCGCCGAATGATGGACTTTGTGGAAGGCCCACAAATACCGCGAATGAAAAGCGCGATGACCCCAGTAGTGGCTGAAATCCTTGACCAGAAATACGCCCAGCCCATAGAGCAGGGTCAGCGCCAGGTGCTCCTCCACTTCCGTGCGCGCGCCCCACAGGTGGGTGAAGAACGCGATGTAGTCCGCTGAACGCAAGACATACGGATCGACCAGGCCGACGATGGGCAGCACCAGGGCAACCTTGAGAATGGCGAGTACGAAGTAATAGCGGTAGTCGAGCAACGCCGAGCGGTGCAGGTAAACCCGGCGGCCGCCGATGAACTGTCCGAACGAGCGTGCGTCGGTCAGGCCCCGGGATTTGCGCAAGCGGAAAAGGCAATAAGCGACGCTGTAAGACATGCAGAGAAAGGATAGACCGAGTCTGCCGTTGAAGTCGAAAATGCCCAGGAACTGCCGGGTGACCGGCTCGATCACCCACTGGAATAAATAAAGATGGATAGCGGCAAGAACATCCATACCAGGCTGCCCGACGTAAATGGAAGGGCAATTGTAAATGAGAATGAGTCTTTAGTGTGTTGAATTATGCCAAGTTGTTATCCACCCAGCGCAATAATTGCCAGGATCAGCACGGCCCCCACGACGGCCATGATCACCCCACCCTGCCATTGCGTGGCACCAGCGTACCTGGCGAGCATCCAGCCGGCGATGAACAGCACCACGAGGCCGACCAGGTTGGACAGGCGGATGGCGAGTGCCGTCTGATCGAGCAGTATGAACGGCACCACCAGCGGGAATGTCGAGCACACGACCAACAGGAAAACACCGAGAGCACCCCTGAAGTCGTTCCAGCCGAGGCCGGCCCTGGTTGGCAAGGGAGGCTGCTCGAGCAGGCGACGGCGCAACAATTCCAGGCCCTCGCTGCCGGCCGCCACCGCGAATTGCAACGGCAACACTTGCGCAATGAGCGCCTGACCGGCCGCGGCGTCCGTGCCATTGCGCAGGGCGAGGTACAGCTTGATCCTGTGCGTGCGTTCGACCAGTGCGCGCAACAGGTACATGACCGCATCGGCCAGTCCCCAGGCGAGATTGCAACCGAGTGCGGCAATCATCATCGTGCGTTCGGCGGCCTGGTCTGCCGTGGCCACACTGATGGTGCCGGTGAACGTCATGGCCATCAGCAGGCCGAAGATCACCTCGGTAATGCGCTCGACAGGGTCAAGTACAGGCACCCTTTCGAATTGACCATTGCCTGGCATGATTTCACCTCGTCGGGGTCTGCCTGCACGATACCGGTCGACGCTTCGGCCAGGCACCGGTCGCTCAGGCTGGATATCCGCGTTCCCGTCAAGTGTAGATTGAACGACTACACTCATGCGCACATGTCACCTGTTTCAAGAGGAGTGATTCATGCTTGATTACTTCGCGCTGGGCATACTGATATTTGTCGGGCTCGTCTTGTTCTACGGGATCATCCTGCTCCACGACATCCCCTATGAAATTGCCGTCCACCGCAACCACCCTCACCAGGATGCGATCCACGCCACCGGCTGGGTCAGCCTGTTCACCTTGCACGCACTCTGGCCGTTCCTGTGGATCTGGGCGATGGCCTATCGGGAGGACCGGGGTTGGGGTTTCAATGACGGACATTCAGCAAAAAGCCATGTGGTTCACCTCGAACAACAGGTCGCCGAACTGCAAGGGCGGATCGAGCGCCTCGAGGCGGCAACCGGCACTGCCCAGAGCAGGCTGCCAACGGACAATCTCGGCGAGGGCCTCTGAGCCATGGATCTTTTACTCATTCTGACGTATGCCGCACTCTGCGTTGCCATCTTCAAGATCTTCCGTATCCCCCTGAACAAATGGACGGTGCCCACGGCGGTGCTGGGCGGGATCGTGATTATTGGCGCGCTGATTTTCACGATGAACTACAACCACCCTTACTCCGAGGTGGCGCGCTCCTATTTCGTATCGGTTCCGGTAATTCCCGTGGTCAGCGGCCAGGTGATCGACGTGCCGGTCAAGAGCAACCAGCCCCTGGAAAAAGGCGATGTGCTGTTTCGCATCGATCCCACGCCTTTCGAATACCGTCTGAAATCCCTCAGGGCACAACTGCTTGTCGCCCAGGCCGATCGCGCCCGGATCACCGAGCTGATCAAGCGTAATTTCGCCACCCAACGGGAACTGGACGTCGTGGTCGCTCGCAGTGATGACCTGAAGGCACAACTGGACAACGTGCAGTACGAACTCGACAACACCACGGTCCGCGCGCCGAGCAAAGGCTTCGTCACCCACGTTTCGTTGCGTCCGGGCATGATGGCGACCAAGTTGCCGCTGCGCCCTTCGATGGTCTTCATTCCCGCCGAAGGGCATTACTTCGCCGCGTGGATGCGGCAGAACAGCCTGTTGCGCCTGACAGAGGGCGACGAGGCCGAAGTCGCTTTCGACGGCATTCCCGGGAAGGTGTTCGAAGGCAAGGTCAAAACCGTCGTTTCGGTCATCGCCGAAGGCCAGGTTCAACCTTCGGGCACACTGATCGGTTTCACCGGTTCACCACCGGCCGGCCGGGTTCCGGTGATCATTGAAATCACCGATCCCGACTATGCCCAGTACGCCGACCAGATGCCCGGCGGGGCCTACGGCCAGGCGGCGCTGTACAGCCAGCATTTCCATCACATCGCGATGATGCGCAAGATCCTGCTGCGCATGGCTGCATGGATGAACTACATCTTTCCGTTCCACTAACCCTGCAACGATAGCAACTGGCTCAATCCTTGAATTGGGTCAGTTGCACGACTCCCTGGCGCACCGCCAACTGCCGCACTTCATCCGCCACCACCGCAAACCCGCGACCCTGCTCCCCTGCTCCCCTGCCCGCGCAGCTTCAATCGCCGCGTTGCACAGTCAACGCTCACGCTAACTGAAAGTCCGCCATCGTCGGAGCACCGCCCGGACCAGGCTCGCTTGCATGTTTAGACTTGAAGAGGTGCGCGAACTGCGTGTCCGGGTCCAACACGGCTGACCTGCTGGTCTTTCCAGTGGGTGTAGTACGGGTTGGCGCGAGTACGCAGGTGCAGGTAGGTGGTCAGGAGAAGAAGGTCAAACCGTGGATCGCACCATTGCGGTGTTTGAGCTATCGGGATCGTCGAGCGAAGTATCGAGGGACGTGGCGCTAGAAAATCCAGTTCAACAGCAGGTGCGAGACAATCCAGGGAGACGCCTGGGTCACCCCCCATGCCAGCAGGGCGCACACGAACAGGTAGCCCGCAAAGAACTTGAACATCGCGCTCTTTTCCATGCAACCCTCCCGGCTTTGCAGCCAAACAGGGCGCTCAATGCGAATGTGTAACCATTACAACGGCCGCCTCGCCCGTAAGGTTTCGATGGCAGGAATGGTCTTCAGTTCCATAAGCTGGGTAATTGCACAGGCCTGCCCACCCAATTGCATTCGACCTGACCAGTCATTTGCATCGAATTTGACCATCACGCTTTGTGACCATGACCGGCAGAGAACGACCCAGGCTGTGTGAAAACGCATGCGCTGTTTCGAAGTGTGCGTTGCTACGTGAAGTCTGCCAGCGTTTGGTTAACCAGCAGACTGGAAGTTTGCGCAGGAACGCGCTTTTCGTTCCAGTCCTGACGGTCAAACCTGCTCCAAAACGTTTTCACACAGCCTGGACCCGAAGCTGACGGTGGCGACAGGCCGAATCCGGCCAGTAGCCGACGTTCATTGGGGACAAAAGAGGGAGCGACATCTTGCTCCCATTTGCAAATAGCGCAGTAGACAACAAAAAATTCATTCCTGTGGTGCGGTCGCCCCCATCAGCCTTTAACTGATGCCCCGAAACCTGCACAATTGTCGGCTTTTTTCGCGACAGGAAGTCCGACCATGCAACGGATTGTAATTCTGGGCAATGCCGGTAGCGGTAAATCTACCCTCGCCCGCGCCCTCGGCATGCGTCTTGGCCTGCCCGTGGTGCACTTGGACACACTGTTCTGGGAGCCCGACTGGGTCGAACCCGACGCTGAACAGTTCCGCGCACGGGTCAGCGAAGCGATCGCACCGACTGCCTGGATTTGTGAAGGCAACTATGCCCGGCGTACATTCGATCTTCGCCTGCCCCGTGCCGACTTGATCATCTGGCTCGATACGCCGCGGCTCACCTGTTTCACCCGGGTGATCATGCGCAGCGCAATGAACCGCCCTCGCCCTGACCTTGCAGCAGGCTGTACAGAGAAGATCGACCGGGCGTTCCTTACCTTTCTGCATTTCGTGTGGAATTTCGATCGTGGCTACCGTCCAGGCATCGAGGCGGTGCGCTTGGCCATAGGCCCGCAAATTCCTACGGTGCACCTGCGTGGTACCCGGCAGATTGCCGCATTTCTCGATAGCTTGCCTGCAACGCCTGAAACCTGTCTTGAATAGATGGACAGCGGCACTCGCCCCCAAGGTTATGGTGAGACACCCGCGCTCGTACGCGTTGAGGTACAAGCAGAACAGGACACCACCAAGAACGTCCGTTATGGGTCGCGGCTCTCCTTGCGAAGTGATCATCGAACCTTGCGGCATCCATTTTGCCCTCCTGCTGACTCTTTCAATCCCACCTTCAAGGACCGAACCCGTGATCGCATCCCCCGCCAAACTCCTCTTCCTGCCCGGAGCCTCAGGTAACACCCGGTTTTGGTATCCGGTTGCTGAGCGCCTGGCACACCCGGCGCAGCAGGTCCATATCGGCTGGCCCGGCTTTGGAGACACTCCGCCCTTGCCTGGCGTGACCGGCATGGATGATCTGGTGACTCGCGTGCTGGCCGAGATCGACCGGCCCACAGCGCTGGTGGCGCAGTCCATGGGCGGTATAGTCGCTGTGCTTGCAGCGCTTGAACGCCCTGAGCTGATCACGCACCTGACGCTGACCGTCACCTCTGGCGGGGTGGATATGTCTGCTCTGGACGCGCATGACTGGCGCCCGGACTTTGCTTCCGCCAACCCGACACTGCCGAGGTGGTTTCTCGACGACCGCACCGACCTCACGCTCCGGTTGGTCGAGTTGCGCATGCCAGTCCTGCTCCTCTGGGGAGATTCTGATCTGATCAGCCCCGTTCGCGTCGGCCAGCGCCTTGCTCAACTGTTACCCTGCGCGGAACTACACGTTTTCCCTGGCGCCGATCACAGTCTGGGCTTTACTCACGCAGCCGAGGTGGCGAGGTTGATCGAGAGACATCTGGCCTGCAGGTGAGCGGAACACTTGTTGCCACCGCGTCAGATACTCTGCGCAAACTGCGTAGAGATGAAAAAAAATTCAAGCGTAGCTAAAAGTGTACGAACCAACATTGAGTCTATGACGTGTGATTTCGCACCTCGTTGACCAACTGCTACGGGGCATTTTCTGCCGACTTTGACAGGCAGAAACCGGGACAAAGCTGCCTGCCGAAAACGGTACCAAATGCAGACTGACCGATCGTCACCAATTGGATCAAAGCCAATACATGAGCGCAATGGTATACAACCCGCCGATGCTGAGGGTGATAATCAGGTAGATCACCACAAGCATCAGAGGCTGACTCCACATGACACACCTCCTATAACCACGGATCGTTCTCTCCATTGAACTGATCTAACCTAGAATCACTTTACACTCCGTACCCAGGTACAGAATCAAGGGGCGTGCGATGGAGACAGGGCTGAGTATTGGCATGTTGGCGGAAGCTGCCGGGATGAACGTCGAGACTATTCGCTATTACCAGCGACGTGGCTTGCTGGTTGAGCCGCCAGAGCCGTTCAGCGGTTATCGATGCTATCTACCGGAACAGGTCAAACGGCTGCGCTTCATCAAGAGGGCGCAGGTGCTGGGATTTACGCTGGATGAGGTGGGCGCACTGCTGACACTGGATGCGGCCTGCACCTGTAGTGAGACTCGGGCACTGGCCGTGCACAAGCTGGCCCTGATCGAGCAAAAGATGGCCGACCTTGCCGCAATGCGGCAGGTGCTGGGCGGACTGGCCCTGATCGAGCAAAAGATAGCCGATCTTGCCGCCATGCGGCAGGTGCTGGGCGGACTGCTGCAAGAGTGCGATGCAGGCGACGGCGGGGCCGTTTGCCCAATCATCGATGCGCTGAACAGGGAGTGATGGTACACCGATCGGGAAAAATGACCTGCCCCTGTTCCGAGGCAGGCCGGTTTGCGTTCAATTCACTTCAGATACCACCCCCAGGGTTCGCCGTTGTAGCGGGTGATCTGCTTGGTTTCCAGGTAGTTGTTGTAGCCCCACTCGCCCAGTTCGCGACCAATGCCGCTCTGCTTGTAACCGCCCCAGGGTGCCTCGACGAAGGTTGGTTGCGAGCAGTTGACCCACACGATGCCTGCGCGAAAACCGCGAGCGACCCGTTCGCAGCGCGGGATATCCCGAGACATGACGGCCGCCGCCAACCCGAACGGCGAGTCATTGGCCAGTCTGACCGCTTCGGCTTCCGTGTCGAATGCGCGCAAGCACACCACCGGGCCGAAAATTTCCTCACGCCATACCGAACTGTCTTCGGGAACATCCGCGAAAATCGCTGGCGTCAGGTAATAACCCTTTTCCGGATAATCCGGTCGCACACCGCCCGAAACCAGCCGCGCCCCCTCTTGCTGACCCGCTGTAATCGCCGCCAGTACCTTGTCCAGTTGCCCCTGGCTGACCAGCGGCCCGAGCTTCACCCCGTCCTCGAAGCCCTGGCCAATCTGAATCTGCTCGGTAGCGGTAATCAGGCGCTCCAGCAGTGTCGGGTACAACGCGCGCTCCACCAGCACCCGCGAAGTGGCTGAGCAGACCTGGCCCTGGTTCCAGAAGATCCCGAACAGAATCCACTCCACGGCGGCTTCAATGTCGCTGTCGGCAAAGATCACAAAGGGTGATTTRCCGCCCAGTTCCAGGCTGATGTTTTTGATATCGTTCGCAGCCGCCTGCATGATCTTGCGCCCGGTCGGCACACTCCCGGTGAAGGCGACTTTGTCGACATACGGGTGTTTGGCCAGCGGCGCTCCCGCCTCGCGCCCCAGGCCAGTGATCACGTTCAGCACCCCGGCCGGCAATCCTGCCTTGTCGGCAATGCCCGCCAGTTCGAGAGCAGTCAACGGCGTCAGTTCGGAAGGTTTGAGCACTACGGTGCAACCTGCCGCCAGCGCCGGGGCGACTTTCCAGGAGGCCATCAGCATCGGGAAGTTCCACGGGATGATCGCTGCAACCACACCGAGCGGTTCCTTGATCACCGATGACGTGAATCGCGCATCCGGCACATCGATCGTCTGTTCACTCTGTTGATCCGACTGCTCGGCGAGTCCGGCATAGAAGTCGAAGCAACCGGCGATGTCGGCGATGTCCCACAATGCTTCCGGCAACGGCTTACCGTTGTCGCGCACTTCGATGGCCGCCAGCTCATCCTGACGGTTGCGGATACCCTCGGCGATCCGGCGCAAGACCTCGGCCCGTTGTGCGCCGGACCAGCGCGGCCAGTCCCCTTCATCAAACGCCGAACGCGCGGCCGCAACCGCCCGGTCGACGTCCTCGAACGTGGCAGAAGCGACCCGCGCCAGAACCGACTCGTCACTCGGATCGAGCGTGTCGAAAACACCGCGCTGAACCGGGGCGACCCATTCACCGCCGATGTACAACCGCTGATAGTCACCCATGGGACACTCCTTGATCCGCCGGTGTCGACGCTGTTGGTACAGCTGTTCGGCGACCTGCAATTGCTCGCGGTCATTGACTCCGAGTACGTCGATTTCATCCACTTCCACGGCAGTGACCGCCAGCCCCGCCTCGTTGGCCACCGCCACCGCATCGGTGAGGTAGAACTCACCCTGGGCGTTCCGGTTGCCTATACGCTCCAGCAGCCACAGGCAGGTATCAGCGCGCAGGCCCATGACACCGCCGTTGCAGAAGTTGATGTCCAGCTCCTGCGGGCTTGCATCTTTGGCTTCGCGGATTGCGCGCAAACGCCCCTGCTCCACCAGCAACCGCCCGTATGGCCCCGGTCGTTGGGTGTGGAAACCCGCCACCGCCACGGCCGCTCCATCGATCAATGCCCTGCGTAAACGGGTCAGGGTCTGCGGGGTAATCAAGGGTGAGTCGCCAAACAGCACCAACACACAGCCCTGTTGCTGTTCGTGCGCCTGCAATACCGGTCGGGCCGCGAGCACCGCGTGGGCCGTGCCCAGTTGTTCGTGTTGGGTAAAGACCTGCGCCGTCGGTGCGACCTGTTGCAGGTACCCGGCCACCTGCCCGCCGCCAGCGCCCACCACCACCGCCTGTTGCTCGATACCCGCCGCCTCCACCGCCGCCAGCACGTGGCCGAGCAGCGGCCGATTGCCCACCGGATGCAAGACCTTGGGCAGCGGCGAACGCATCCGCGTGCCCTGCCCGGCCGCCAGAATCACCGCCAGCGTCGGCCAGCCAAAGTTGTCGCTCATCGCGATCCTCCTGTGTGCATCCTGGCTTCAGGCCGGATCGCGAAAGAACACGTCGTCGGCATACGGGTACCACCAGTCCTGAATCTTCGGCTGATGATCGATGATGACCATTTTCGAGCGACGGAACGCTTCCAGCCCCTGACGCCCGAGTTCGCGCCCAAGGCCTGACATCTTCCAGCCGCCGAACGGCAGTGCATCGTTGTCGATCAATGGATTGTTGACCCAGACCATCCCCGCCTCCAGACGCTCGGCGGCTTCCATGGCTTCGGCCAGGTCCGTGGAAAACAGTGAGGCGCCAAGGCCGAACGGCGAATCATTGGCCAGCCGCACCGCCTCGTCGAAATCGCTGACACGACAGATCGCCGCCACCGGGCCGAAGCACTCTTCCTGAAGTATGGCCATGTCGCCAGTCACCCCGGTGAGGATGGTCGGCTCATAGAACCAACCCACGCTGTGCCCGGGTGGAATCCGCCCGCCACAGACCACTTTCGCCCCCTTGGCGACGGCGTCATCGACCAGGCGCATGACCTTATTGCGCGCTGCTTCGCTGACCATCGGCCCGATCTCCGAGCGCTCCAGGCCATGGCCAATGCGCAAGGCCCGGGTACGCTCGGCGAACTTCGCGACAAATTCGTCATGGATCTCGTCAACGACATAGAAGCGCTCGGCCGACGTGCAGATCTGCCCGCTGAGATGGAATGCAGCCGTCACGGCACCCGCCGCCGCGACATCCAGCGGTGCATGTCTGGAGATGATCAATGGATCGCTGCCACCGGCCTCGATGACGCAAGGCTTCATCCGTTCGGCGCAGGCCACGGCCACGGCTTTGCCCGCCGCGACACTGCCGGTGAAGGCCACGGCGTGGGTTTGCGCCGACTGCACCAGTAACTGCGCGGTCACAGCATCACCCGGCACACAAGACACCAGTCCCGGCAATAACGCGGTGAAATGCTCCATGAACTTGAGGGTGCACAGGGTCGTGGCTTCCGCCGGTTTGATGATGCAGGCGTTGCCCGCCGCCAGCGACGCAGCGACCGTCCAGCACATCAACAGGATCGGAAAGTTGAACGGCATGATGTGCACGCTGACGCCATACGGCTCATAACGCACATGCTGGAAGGAGCCGATCTGCGTGGTGCCGGCGACCTTGCCGGCATCGTCCCGGGCCATTTCCGCGTAGTAGCGAAAGATCGGCGCACAGTTGGCCAACTCGCCCATGGCCTCGGGAAACGGCTTGCCCATTTCCAGGGTCATCAGGCGTGCGACTTCGCGGTTGCAAGCCACGTTCTGCTCTATGGCATTGGCCAGTTGATGCAGGCGCGCGGCGCGGCTTTTCGCATCGATCACGCGCCACTGTTTTTGCGCGGCGGTGGCGGCATCGATGGCGGCTTGTACGTCTGCTTCGCCACACAAACCAACCTGCCCGACCGGTTGCAGAGTCGCAGGGTCGAGCACCTGGCGCACGCGGCCATCGCTCAGCGGCAGGAACTCGGGATTGATGAAACGCAAGGCAGAATCGCTGTTAAACGTGGCCATGGGATGATCCTTGAACCAATCGATAAGGGGTTTCACGCAATGTCGCCAGGGTCTCGACGGGCAACTCATCGCGCCAGCCCGGCACATGCCGGTCGAGCCATTCACGCAGGGGCGCAAAGGCCTCGGCGTCCAGCGCCCGAACAAACAAACCAAGGGTGCGCGGCAGATGCGCCAGGTATCCGTGCTTGCCGTCACGGCCGGCCAGGCGCACAAAAATCCCCAGCACCTTGGCGTGACGCTGGGCCGACAGGCACCGGTAATCTTCGAGAAAACGCCGCGCATCGAGCTCCGGGCGCTGCAACAGGTAATGTTTGATCAGTGCCACCCGCAACGCCTCGGGCACATCGCGCCGGGCGTCTTCGAGCAGCGACATCAAGTCATAGGCCGCCGCCCCGACCAGGGCGTCCTGAAAATCCAGCAAGCCACAGGTCGCGACGCCTTTGCGCCCTTGCAGCAGCATCAGGTTGTCGACATGGAAGTCGCGCAGCACGAGGGCCTCGCGGCGTTTCGCGACATCGCGGCAGGCGTCGGCAAACAACGCCAGATACTCGTCGCGCAGGGCCTGCGCCGTCTCTTTGCCGACAAGCAAAGGCACGTACCAGTCGATAAACAACCTGTACTCGTCCGCCAGTCGCTGCTCGTCGTAAGGCGCCAGCTCCGCGGCTGGCGCTGCACGATGCAACGCCACCAGCGTATCGACTGCCAGGTGATACAGCTGCGACTCCGGATGCCCGGCCGCCAGCAACCGGGTGTAGGTGTCGTGACCGAAATCCTCGATCAGCGCCAACCCCGCCTCTTCATCCACTTGCAGCAAGGCCGGCGCAGACAGGCCCAGCCTTTGCAGCTGCCGGGCGATCCGCACAAACGGGCCGATGGGTTCGCTATGGGGCGGCGAATCCATCAGCAACAGGCCGGCGCCGTCCAGACGGAAGTAACGCCGGGTCGAAGCATCTGCCGGCAAGGCAACCAGCACTGCCTCGGCAAAACCGGCACGCGCCATAAAGGCTGCGCGCTGGTTCTCACGGGTTGGCAATGACGCCAGTGCATCTGTCATGGCGATCACCGGATCATGTAGACCTTTTTGATGGTCTCGTGGACGGTGCACACACCCTTCCAGTCCTTGCCGAAGAAGGCGGCGGTGTCTGGCTTGATCTCGATCACTTCGCCGGACTCGTGGACGTACGTGCAGCGGCCTTCGAGGAAGTGGCAGAACTCGTCACTGGTGACATGGCAAAACCACTTGCCCGGGGTGCAGATCCAGATGCCGCATTCGGACTGGCCTTCGGGGCCTTTGTGCAGCACCACGCCGGAAACACGGGATTCACCCTCGAGCATGGTCGGGATCACGCCCCAATCCTTGACGTCGGTGATGCTCAGCGGGTCGTACAGAAACGGGGTAGCCATTTATCTTCTCCAAAAAAATCAGTTGGCCCAATGCCGATCAGATAAGGCTTGGAACACCGCGATCCTTGTGGGAGCGAGCTTGCTCGCGATAGCGACGGGTCAGTCAACATTGATGCTGAATGTTATTGCGCCATCGCGAGCAAGCTCGCTCCCACAGGTTTCGCCTTTTAACCGTTCAGGTTCAGGCTCAAGCCAGCATGTACACGTTGCGCAGGGTTTCCCGGACGTCGCATTCGCCCGTCCAGCCGGCCGGGAACAGCACCAGGGTGTTGGGGCGCACTTCAATCACTTCACCGTTGTCGTTACGGTAAGTGGCGTGACCCGCGATGAAGTGGCACAACTCGTCCCGGGGAATCGACAGCCGCCAGCGACCGGGGGTACAGACCCACAATCCGCTTTCCGGACTGTTGTTCGGGCCTTTGAACAGCAGACGGCCGCTGGAATGCGAGACGCCTTCGACGGCGTCGCTCTGCACGCCCCAATCCACCAGATCGGTGCGGCTGCTGACGGCTTCGAGGTACGGCGTGATACCCGCCGTGGTGGATGAGTCAGGCATGGTTAAGCACCTTGTCGAGAATCGCGGCCGCGTCTTGCGGCCCTTTGCGTGATTGCATCTGCGCGCTGGTGCGCTGCAAGCGTTGGCGCATCGCCTCATCGTTGAGGCAGGCGTGGAGTTTTTCCGCGAGCTGTTCTTCGCTCCATTCGTAACGGTCGAGCTTGAAGCCGTGACCGCTTTCTTCGGCGCGCATGGCGTTGTCGTGACCGTCCCAGACGTAGGACATGACGATGGCCGGTTTGCCGAAGAACAGGCACTCGGTGAAGCTGTTGTTGCCGCCGTGGTGGATCACCGCATCGACCTGGGCAATCACCGACGGCTGCGGGAACCAGTTGGAAATCTGCACGTTGTCCGGCAGATCGGTGTATTCGTCGAGGTGCTCGCCGACGTTGAACAGCGCCCGGTAAGGCAGCTTGCCCACCGCATCGATCAGGCGCTTGAGCAACTCGACATCGCCGGAACCGAGGCTGCCGAAGCTGGCGTACAGCAGCGGCTTGTCGTTGTTCGCGCGGAACTGCGGAATCTCGTAAGGCGTGTCGTGGCGCACGCAGCCTTGCAGGTAATGGAAGCGCTCGGCCGGCAGCGGATGGCGCCGGTCGAACTTGACCGCGTCCGGGTACAGCAACAGGTTCATGAACGGCGACGCTTCAAAGAACGTCCCCAACGGATAGGGCTCCTCACCGTGGGCCTGCAGGAACTGGTTGAAGTCCTCATGGATCGGCCCGACCACTTCTTCGAAGCGCTGGCGGAATTGCGCGTGGCCCGCCTTGTCGTCGATGCTCATGCCCGACAGGTGTGGCGGGATATCCGGGTCTTCGATCTCGTTTTCCGAGCAGGAAATGATCCGCACCCACGGCTTGCCGTATTGCTTGATCGCCGGGAACAGGATCACGTTGTCGACGCAGATCAGGTCGGGCTTGACCTTGTCCAGCACCGCCGGCAGGTCCTTTTGCGCCCACTTGGCGGTTTCGACAATGGCCGCCCAGCATTCCTTGACGTAGTTGTCGATCTGATCCAGTGGCGACTTGCGGAAGTTCGGGATGTGCCCGTTGATGAAGTCGACCCAGTAACGGGCCATCTCTTCGGCCGGCATCGGCGCCGACATGTTCACCATGTGTTCTTCAAAACCATAACCGGCGTACACACCGCTCATGCCCGGGTCGGTGAGGAACACCGCTTTATGACCCAGGGCTTCACACGCCTGGGCGATACCCACTGAGTTCAGCGCCGGGCCGTAGGCGGCTTCCGGAAAGAATGCGATCACTTTCTGTTTCATCGAGTGCTGCTCCTGCCTGGTCTTTTTATTGTTCAGCGTGTCAATACGCGGGCATGCCGGGCTTGCCAGCCCAGCCGGATGGTCGTGTCGATTGCAAAATGGGCGAATTCAAACTGTGAAGTCGGCACGCGCACGATCAGCGGTTTATCGCTGAGGGCTGTCTGCACGTGCAGGTTGGTGTCGAGGCCGTGGTAGGCGACTTCGACGATTTTTCCGCTGACCTGATTGGGGCAAATCCTGCCCTGCTCCGTCAGCACTTGCAGGCGCTCGGGGCGCACCACCACGGCGACGGACTGGCCGGACACCAGCGGTGCGTCGGTTTCCACGCTCAACTCCTGGCCATTCACGCGCACCGAGTGCTGGCCCGAGCGCACGCCTTCGAGCAGGTTGCTGACGCCGATGAAGTTGGCGACAAAACGGCTGTTGGGGTTTTCGTAGAGTTCGGTCGGACTGCCGCACTGGCACACCTTGCCGCCGTCGAGCACCGCCATGCGGTCGGACATTACCAGCGCTTCTTCCTGGTCGTGGGTGACGATGATGAAGGTGATGCCGCTCTCGTGTTGCAGGCGCTTGAGTTCCAGTTGCATCTTTTCCCGGAGCTTTTTGTCGAGGGCGCCCAAGGGCTCGTCAAGCAGCAATACCCGCGGGCGCTTKACCAATGCCCGGGCCAGCGCCACGCGCTGACGCTGGCCGCCGGAGAGTTGATCGGGCTTGCGCTCAGCCAGTTCACCGAGCTGCGCAGTACTCAGCACTTCATCGACCCGACGACGGATTTCCGTTTCCGGCAGGCGTTCCATTTCCAGGCCGTAGGCGATGTTCTTGCGCACGGTCATGTTGGGAAACAGCGCATAGGACTGGAACATCAGGTTCAGCGGACGCTTGTTGGCCGGCAACGGCGAGATGTCATTGCCGTCCAGGTAGATACAGCCACCACTGGGCGTCTCGAACCCGGCGAGCATGCGCAACAGCGTGGTCTTGCCGCAGCCGGACGGCCCGAGCAGCGCGAAGAACTCGTTCTCGCGGATGCTCAGCGACACCTCGTTGACCGCCAGACCGTTGCCATAAGACTTGCTGACCTTATCCAGGATCAGTACCGCAGATGAATTATTCATGGGTGCGAGGAGCCTTGTTGAGACGCTGCGAAGCCAGCAGCGCGGTGATGCTGACCAGCATCACCAGCGTCGCCAGAGCGTTGATTTCCGGAGTGACGCCAAAGCGGATCATGGCGTAGATCTGCATGGGCAACGTGGTCGAAGCCTGGCCGGAGCCGGAGTTGAAAAAGGCAATGATGAATTCGTCCACCGACAGGGTGAACGAGAGCAATCCACCAGCCAGTACACCGGGAAAAATCACCGGCAACAGCACCCGGCGGAACGTGGTGAACCAGCTCGCGCCGAGGTCGATCGAGGCTTCGAGGATCGAATAGTCGAAGTGCTTGAGCCGCGTGCGCACCACCGCGCAGACGAAGGCAATGTTGAACACCGCGTGGCTGATGATGATCGAGTGCAGGCCCAGGCCAACCTTGAGCAGGTTGAAAAAACTCAGCAGCGCAATCGCCAGGACGATGTCGGGAATGATCATCGGCGCCATCAACAAGGTGTCGACCACCTGCCCCTTGTCATTGCCCTTGCGGCGCAACTCGATGCCCAGCGCGAGGAACGTACCGAGCACGCAGGCAATGAAGGTGGCCGACAAGGCAACGATCAAGGTGTTGAGCGCCGCCGACAGGATCGCCGTGTTGTGCGCCAGTGCCGCGTACCACTTCAACGACACGCCGCCCCACGCCGTGGGCAACCCGGACTTGTTGAACGACAGCAGGATCAGCACCAGGATCGGTATATAAAGGAAGGCGTACACCAGGCCCAGGTGCGAACCCAGCACGGTGGCGCTGACAGAACGTGGCTGACTCATGAGCGCGCCCCTTCTGCACGACGGGCCACCAGGGCCTGGATGAACAACAGGATCAACATGATCGCGATCAGGAAGAAGCTCAGCGCCGCACCGAACGGCCAGTCCCGCGCCGTGAGGAATTGCGAATAGATCAGGTTGCCAACCATCTGCACCTGCTTGCCGCCCAGCAGGTCGGCGGTGATGAAGTTGCCGATGCTCAGCACGAAGACAAACACCGCTCCGGCGGCGATACCCGGCACGCTCAACGGCAGAATGATCCGGCGGAAGGTCATCCAGCCCGAGGCGCCGAGGTCTTTCGAGGCGTCCCACAGTTCGTTGTTGATCCGCGACAGCGAAGAGAAAATCGCCAGGATCACAAAGGGGATGTAGTTGTAGACCAGCCCCAGTACCACCGAGGCTTCGGTGTACAGCAGGCTGATGGGTTCGCCGCTATAACCGAACAGTTGCAGCAGGCGATTGATCAGGCCTTCGCGGTTGAGCAAGACGATCCAGGCGTAGGTGCGAATCAGGTAGTTGCTCCAGAACGGCAGCATAACCAGAAACAGATACACCGCCTGGCGCCGCCGTGGCGCCCGGGCAATCGCATAGGCCGCCGGGTAGCCGATCAACACCGCAAACACTGTGGCCAGCCCGGCGATTTTCGCCGACTTGAGCAGGATGCCCAGGTACAGCGGATCGAACGCGCGCTGATAGTTTTCCCAGGTGAACAACCAGTCGATGCCACCATACGCACCGCGTTCGACGAAGCTGTAGACCAGCACCAGCAGGCACGGAATCACCAGGAACATCAGCAGCCAGCCAAAGCCGGGCGCAAGAAGCCAGGCCGACAGACGCCTGTCAGCATGCAAAGCACTCATTAACCCTATCCTCCCGCCTCAGGACAGAGGCGGCTTGCGAGCGTGGCGAGGCATGCCGGGCATGCCTCGGATCGACGTGGCGTTAGTTCTGCGCCGCCATGATTTCGGTGACGGCGCGGGTGTAGGCCTTTTGCGTGGTGCCGCCCAGATCGCGCAATTGCTCCATTTTCAGCAGCTCGGCGGGGGCGATGGTCAGGTTGGGGTATTGCTTGAGCAGGTCCGCGGACAACCCGGCCATTGCAGCCTGGTTGGGGACTTTGTAGAGGATGTTTTCGGCGACCCAGGCATGGTTTTCCCGGGCCAGCATGAAGTTGATGAACTTGAAGGCTTCGTCCTGGTGCTTCGAACTTTTGAGCACCACCATGGTGTCCACCCATAGGTCGGAACCTTCCTTGGGCACCACGAACTTGATCGCCGCGTTGGCTTGCGTGCCGTAGTTGCACCAGCCGTCCCAAGCGTGGGCCATCAGCGATTCGCCGGAGGCCAGCTTGGAATAGAACGTGGTGTCGTCGAAGGAGAGAATGCGTTTTTTGGTGGCGATCAACTGGTCGCGAACCGCGGCGATCTGTGCCGGGTCACTATCGTTGACCGACCAGCCCTTGGCGAGGAAACCGGCACCGAGCATCCAGCGGTCGGTGGCCAGCATCGTCACTTTGCCTTTGAGGGCATCGCTTGGATTAAGCAGCTCGCTCCAGCTCTGCGGCGCCGGCGTCACCTTGTCGGAGCGATAGCAGATGCCCGTGGTGCCCCATGTATAAGGCACGGAAAACTGGTTGCCCTGGTCATATTCCAGGTGGGTGGCTTCGGGGTAGAGGTTTTTCAGATTGGGGACTTTGACCGGATCGATGTCCGCCAGCAGCCCCTGTTTGTGCAGGACTTCGGCGAAGGGCGAGGAGACGAACACTAGGTCATAGCCTTCACCGCCGGACGCCATCAACTTGCCCATTATTTCTTCGTTGGTGGCGTGCAGCGCCTTGTCGACGTCCACACCGCTGGCAGCCTTGAACTTCTCCAGTGCATCCGGGGCCATGTAGCCGTCCCAGATGGAAATCACCATGTCTTTCGCACTTGCAGCCTGTGAAGCGATCGCCAGGGAAACGGCCAATCCCGCGCACAGAAGATCATTCAGCTTGCTCATAAATACTCACCCGACGATTGTTTATTGTTGTGTTCGAAGGCAGTACGGCAAAACGAGAAACGATTGCTGGTGTTTTTTTTTAGAAATTAGGACCAGTATCAAAAGATGTCAACGCTTTTTTCCGGCCTGACGACTGGCCAGCGCATGACATAAGATGGGCAACTGAGTCCGACAGCGGATCACCACGAGAAAAGACGCTTGAGCACGACAGCCGAAAAAAAACCGCGCACCAATCACCTGGAACTGGCCCGCCGCATCCTCGATCACACCCAGGAAAGCGGACTGGTGGCCGGCGACCCGGTGGCTGAACAAGCCCTGGCCCGCACCTTCCAGGTGTCGCGCACGCTGATTCGCGGCGCGCTGAAAGTGCTGCTGGAAGAAAACCTGCTGAGCCATGAAGCCGGCAAGGGCTACCGATTGCTGGCCTCGCCGTCGGGCCAGGCGTTCAACGCCGCCCTGCCCCAGGCCGAGGAAGAAGAGCTGGCCGCTTCGGTACTGCGCGACCGCATGGCCGGGCGTCTGGGCGACAGCATCAGCATCAGCGAACTGATGCGCCGCTACGACATCGGCCGGCCTGCGGCGCAAAAAGCCCTGCAGCAATTGAGCGAAAGCCAGGCCATCGAGCGCGGCCCCGGCCAGTCCTGGCTGTTTCGCCCGTCGCTGAACAGCCTGGCCGCCCTCGAAGAAAGCCTGAAATTCCGCTTGATCCTCGAGCCCGAAGCCTTGCTCAGCCCGAGCTTCAACGCCGACCCGCAGCGCCTGGCGCTGTTGCGTAGCGCCATGCAAACCCTGCTCGCCCGCCCCGTGGAAGACTTCGATATCCAACAGTTTCGCGAACTGGACATCAGCTTCCACGAATTGCTGGCCCAGAGTTGCGGCAACCGCTTCATCAGCGACGCCCTGCTCCAGCATCAAGGCCTGCGCCGCCTGCCGAACCTGCTGCCATCGGTCAGCGTGCACCGCCTGCAAGAAGCCCTGCGCGAACACCTGCAAATCATCGCGCAGATCGAACGCGGACAGATGGAGATCGCCGCCGACCTGCTGCGCCTGCACCTGCGCCTGAGCGCCGCGCAGCGCCCGCAAACCGCCAACCGTGGCATCCCGCAAAGCCATCTGTTTGGGCGTCGTTAAGCGCCCCGCAAAAACATGATGATTTTTTTTTGAAAATAAGACAGCATCAAAAACACCTTCAGGAGCGGCGGGTCTGACCCGCCATGGACAGTCCCTCGCCATGCAAAAACAAAAACTGATCGCCCTGTTTCCGGAAGCCAGTTTCGGCGCGGCCTTGAACTGCATTGGTATCGCTCAGTCGTTGCGTGAGCTGGGCGCCAAACCGGTGTTCATCTGCCATGAGCATTTCCAGGGGCTGTTCGCCGAATATGGATTCGACGAGTACCCGATTCCGCAAGTGAGCCCGTTGTCGGCGGCGGAACACCAGCACTACTGGGAACGCTTCATCGAGCGCAGCATTCCCTACTTCGACCAGACCCCGCTGGCGCAGATCGACAGCTACGTGGCGCCCGCCTGGGAAGCCATCATCGACACCGCCATCGAAGCGGAAAAACCCTTGCAGCAGCTGCTCGGCCGCCTCAAGCCCGACGTGATCGTGCTCGACAACGTGGTGATGTTCCCGGCCATCGCCAACGCCGGCTGCCCGTGGGTGCGGGTGGTGTCCTGCGCCGAGACCGAACTGCCGGATGCCGCTGTTCCGCCGTACCTGTCCGGGTGTCTGGCGAGTGACACCGAGGCCTGCGAGCGTTACTCCGGGCAGTACCTGAAGGCTGTCGCACCGGCCCATGAACGCTTTTCGCAATTTCTCCTCGGCAACCATACGGCGCCCTGTCCTGCGGGGCAGTTCCTCACCGATTCACCCTGGCTCAACCTGCTGCTGTCGCCGACGCCTGTGCGTTATGAACGCCGGCAGCCGCTCGATCCGCAGCGCTACGTCTACCTCGATGGCTGTGTACGGCGGGAAGCGCCGTACATCGTCCCGGACTTCCCACGGCACAACGACGCACCGCTGATCTACCTCAGTTTCGGCAGCCTTGGCGCCGCCGACACCGGGATGATGAAGCGCCTGATCAGCACGATCGAAACCTTGCCCTATCGCTTCCTGGTCAACGTCGGCGCCTACCGCGACATGTACACCACCGTGCCGGACAACGTGTACCTCGACAGCTGGTTTGCCCAGCCGGCAGTGCTCAAGGAATGCGATGTGTTCATCCATCACGGCGGCAACAACAGCTTCTGCGAGGCGCTGTACTTCGGTTTGCCGTCGCTGATCATTCCGTATTGCTGGGACGGCCACGACAATGCCGCACGGGCCGAGGAAGTCGGCGTCGGCCGTTACCTGCCGCGCTTCGCCGATCCACTAACCGACCTGCCCGCCGCCCTCGAACAGTTGCTGGCCGATCAACCGATGAAACAACGCCTCAAATCGTTCAGCGAGCGCATGCAGGCGACCCGCGGCACCGACATTGCCGCACGCGCGATTCTCGCTCTACCCGATCTCTAGCCATAACAACAAAAACCGTCGGGCAACCGAACGCAATCGTCGCTGCCCGACACACTGCCGGAGTTTCAGCATGAATGCCCCATCGCGTCTCGATTCGCCAGGCAACGTCCTGCCCCATCCCTTTTGGCAGGACACCGTCACCCCGCCATCCGCCGCACCGTCCGTAGCCGGAACAGTGCAATGCGACCTGGCCGTGGTCGGCGGCGGGTTCACCGGATTGTGGACGGCCCTGCTGGCTCGCCAGCGCCAACCGGGTTTGAGTATCGCGATCATCGAGGCGCGGCGCTGCGGTGGTGAAGCCAGCGGACGCAATGGCGGGTTCTGTGCACCAAGCATTTCCCATGGAGTCTCCAACGCCCTCAAGCGCTGGCCTGAAGAAGCAGAGCAACTGATCCGACTGGGCCGGCAGAACCTCGATGAGTTGGCCGCCGACCTGCAGCGCTTCGGCATGCACGTCGAATTCGAACGCCAGGGCAAACTTAACGTGGCCAGCCAACCGTGGCAGGTCGACGGCTTGCGTTCAATGCAGCGTAACTACGCCCGCTTCGGCATTGACTGCGAGTGGCTGGAAGGCAGAGGCCTGGCCCGGAAACTCGACTCCCCGGCGTACGTGGCGGGCCTGTTCGAACCCAACTACGCCCTGCTCAACCCGGCAAAAATGGCCGCCGAGCTGCGTCGCGTCTGCCTGGAGCAAGGGGTTCAACTGTTCGAGAACAGCCCTGTCTTGCAACTGGATGCGGACAAAGACAGCTTGCTACTGCGCACAGCCAACGGCGAAGTGATCGCCGGGAAAATCGCCCTCGCCACCAACATCGCCCCGCCGTTGCTCGGGCACCTGAAGTCGAGCGTGATTCCGGTCTACGACTACAGCCTGGTCAGCGAGCCGCTGAGCAATGAGCAACTGGCGGCCATAGGCTGGACCGGACGCTACGGCATAGCCGATTCCGGCAATCAGTTCCACTACCTGCGCAAGACCGCCGACAACCGCATTCTCTGGGCCGGCTTTGATGCCATCTACCATTTCGGCGGGCGCCGTGACGAAGCCCTGACCCAGCGTCCGCAAAGCTTTCAACGCCTGGCCGAGCAGTTCCACCAGACTTTCCCGGCCCTGGGCAATGTGCGTTTCAGTCACGCCTGGGGCGGCATCATCGACACCTCGGCACGCACCACGATGTTCACCGGTTGCGAACATCAGGGCCGCGTTGCCTATGCCTTGGGCTTCACCGGGCAAGGAGTATCGGCCAGTCGCTTTGCCGCGCTGAACATGCTCGATCTGTTGGCCGGCGAGCGCACCGAACGCACCGAGTTGCTGATGACTTCCAAGGCACCGTTTCGTTTTCCGCCCGAACCGTTGCGTTATGTCGGCGTGAAACTGGCCCAGCGTTCTTTGGCGCGGGAAGACCGCGACGGGCACCGCGACCTGCTGCTCAAGACCTTCGATGCCTTTGGCATCGGTTTCGATTCCTGATCCGGAGACCACCATGCCCACAGCCTTGCCCCGGCACGTCATCGACTTCGCCCGCGACCTTGCACCCCGTGAAACTGAAATCAACGACCCGGCCGTGGTCGACGCGCCTTATCGCAGCAAGAGTTGGCGGCACTTTGTGGCGCCGGAGAAAAACGCCGTGGCCGGCATCTGGGAGGCTGGCCCGCACCGGGAACGTTGCCAGTGTGATTACGATGAGCTTTGCCACATTCTGGAAGGCACAGTGCGACTGACCGATGCCGACGGAACCAGTCGAACGTTCGGGCCGGGAGACTCTTTCGTCGTAGCCAGTGGATTCAACGGCACGTGGGAAAACCTCACGCCAGTGCGCAAGGTGTATTTCATTCTCGGATAACCCGGTAGTGACGGGGACGTCAGGCTACTGATGTACCTGATTGCGCCCGTTGCGCTTGGCCTGGTACAGCGCGTCATCGGCACGGGTCAGCAGGCTCTCCGGGGTGTCTCCGGGTTGAGCATGGGCCATGCCGAACGAAGCGGTGATGGTGTCCAGCACGGTGTCGGTGCCTCGGGCCTTGACCCGCAGCGACTGGATTTTCAGACGCAACCGCTCGGCAAAAGCGCCCGCAGCGGCCAGATCCGGGCAATCCTTGAGCACGACACAGAACTCCTCACCGCCGTAACGCGCCGCAAAGGCCTCGGCGGGCAGCGAGTCACGCAACACCTGGGCGACATGCTGCAGCACGCGGTCGCCCAAGGGGTGGCCGTACTGGTCGTTGAATTGTTTGAAGTGGTCGATATCCAGCATCACCAACGCCACGCCGGTCGCCGCGTTGCTCATTGCCTGTTCAAGCTTGTGGTTGAAGGTGGTGCGGTTGAGCAATTCGGTCAGGCCATCGAGGGTCGCGGCCAGTTGGGCACGCTCCAGTTTGTCGCGCAGGCTTTTGATTTCATGCTGTGCCGATTGCAACTGGGCGAGAAAGTGCTCCTGCTGCCCCTGCATCAGCCGGGTGCTCTGTTGCAGCTGGATCAGGATGCTTGGCAAGCGCTCGCTGGCCGGCTCTTCAAGCATTTGCAGGTATTGGCCAAGGCTGGCCTGGAAGTTCTGGTTACCTTTCACGCTGCGCGAAACATCGCGCTCCATGTCGTCGACCAGGTTGATCGCGTCCTGTTGCCCGGAGCGGGCATCCGCCAGCTCATCGCGGATGATGTACTCGCGAAACAGCCGGGTGGCCGACTCCGGCGGGAAACAGTCGAAGTCGGCCACCACCCGGTCCAGGTGCCGATTGAGTTCCGGCTCCTGGCCTTTGCTGTAGGTGTACCAGAGCGCGTAGTGCACCGGGTTGGGCGGAATGTTGTGACGAACCATCAGCGGCACTGCCTGCTTGAGCAACGCCGCCGCCTCGCGGGAGTCTTCTGGATACAGCGCTAGAACAGTCGCACGCGTGTCGGATTGGCTCATGGCTTCACTGTGGTTGTTTTTATTTGGCGATTGGTAAACGTGCTGAGCATAACCATACGCCTGAAAAACGGCCATCCCTGACGCTCACAACCGTTCAACCCGATACGCCGGCCCCGGATGCCCGATCAACCGTTGGTTGGCAGCAACCCGGCCATGTTCTGGCGCCGACGGTAAGCCGTATCACGGTTCGCCAGCCAGTAGTACAGCGGTGTGGTGACCAACAGACCGACCAGCCACGACAGGTCCGCACCGTCGATATGCACCGCCACGGGGCCGGTGTAGATCGGCGTGTTCATGAACGGGATCTGCACCACGATGCCAATGGCGTAGGCCAGCAGCGCCTGTGGATTGAAGCGGCCATAGATGCCGCCGTCGACGCGGAAGATCGAGGCGATGTCGTAGTCGCCCTTGTGGATGGCGTAGAAGTCGATGAGGTTGATCGCGGTCCACGGCACCAGCACCACCAGCAAGGCCAGCACCAGGTCGACGAAATGCCCGATGAAATCCGCTGAAGCACCGATAGCCGCTACGCAGCAACCGGCCAGGATGATCAGCGACAGCACCGCCCGGCTCGAAGCAGTCGGAATCCAGCGGTGGGCGAAGGTTTGCAGCAAGGTGATCACCGAGAGCACGGCGCCATACAGGTTCAGGGCGTTGTGGCTGATCACGCTGAGCAGGAACAGCACCAGCATCAACGGGCCGATGGCGCCGGTCGCGAGTTTCACCGCATCCATGGTGTCCATGCCGACGGGCGTAGCCAATACGGCAACGGCGCCGAACACGAAGGACAGGATCGAGCCCAGCGACGAGCCGAGGTAAGTCGCCCAGAAGGTCGAGCTGACCTTGACGTCCTTCGGCAGGTAGCGCGAGTAATCGGACACGTACGGCGCGAACGCGATTTGCCAGAGCGCCGCCAGCGACACCGTGGCCAGCCAGCCGGAAATGTTGAAACTGCCGCGGGTCAGGAAGTCGTCGGTCTGCACGTGGGTCAGGATGTAGCCGAAACCCAGCACGATACCGAGGCCCAGCACCCAGGTGCCGATGCGATTGAGCACATGGATGAAGCGGTAGCCAATGATGCCGATGATCCCGGAGCCGAGGCCGCCGAGGACAATGCCGACCGATACCGGCACACTTTCGACCACACCATGCAGCGACTTGCCGGCCAGGACGATGTTGGAAGCGAAGAAACCGATGTACATCACGCCGGCAATCACCACCACCAGCAGCGCACCCAGCGAACCGAACTGGGCGCGACTCTGGATCATCTGCGGAATGCCCATCTGCGGGCCTTGCGCCGAGTGCAGCGCCATCAACACACCGCCAACCAGATGGCCAACGATGATGGCGACAATGCCCCAGACCAGGTTCAGGTGAAACAGCTGCACGCCGAGCGCGCCGGTGACGATGGGTAACGGCGCGATGTTGCCGCCGAACCACAGGGTAAACAGATCTTTGACCTTTCCGTGGCGATCCTCAGGGGGAACGTACCCGATCGTGTGTTTCTCGATGAGCGGGGCGGATGAAGCGGTGGTGGACATGACGAACTCCAAGGCAAGGATGAGTACGTGTTCGTACTTCGGTGTGCGCAAGGCGTACCTGCGCATTTCTTGTTGGAGGCGATCATGGACAAAGAGCGCGGGGAGGAAAATTAGTTAATTTGTGCCTTTAAACCTTAAAAAATATTGCGCAGTAATGGCTATTTATCAGCAGGAAAATCCAATAAAAATCAGAACGACGAAATCCCTGTAGGAGCGAGCCTGCTCGCGATGGCGGTGGATCAGTCAACGAAGGTGTTGGATCTGATGGCCTCATCGCGAGCAAGCTCGCTCCCACAGGGTCCTGTGTGCGCCATACTTTGTGGGAGCGGGCTTGCTCGCGATGGCGGTGGATCAGTCAACGAAGATGTTGGATCTGATGGCCTCATCGCGAGCAAGCTCGCTCCCACRGGGTYCTGTGTACGCCGTACTTTTGTGGGAGYGAGCCTGCTCGCGATGGCGGTGGATCAGTCAACGAAGATGTTGGATCTGATGSCCTCATCGCGAGCAAGCTCGCTCCCACRGGGTCCTGTGTACGCCGTACTTTTGTGGGAGCGAGCCTGCTC
>NZ_JBFREX010000050.1:0-32809 GCF_052114525.1 Pseudomonas sp. KB_15
CATTGCGCTACGTCAGGCAGGCCGCGTCAGCTGGACTCACGGCTGCCATGCAGCCGAACGCAGCCTCGCGGGCTCGGCAGCTGCTACAGATCGCATTAGCGCTTAACTGACTGTTATTACCCATCATGGCCGTGTGTTTTCGTACAAAATCTCACCAACTTTCTCACCGCCTTCACCTACGCCAGTCGTACCCATCCATGCGCCAATTCCAATACCGATATAGCCGTCCTGCATGTATTTGGCAGCCCGACTGGTMGCATTCACATGGGTGGCATAACCCGGTATCTGCCCCGGCGCACCGGCTTTGTCCCAGTGGTGCACCAGGCTACGACTGGAAATGCCGAGGGCCGTCTTCAATCTGGAATCGATGCACATAATTACTTGAATTTCACCAGCGCGAACGCAAGCGCTCCCCAAATCAAAATGACACACGTCAGGATGGCCTTAACCTTTAGCAAGCGTTTCAGGCCCACAGGAAAGTTGCGGATATCATCGGGATCAAGATCTCCTGCACGAAGTCCTGGACCAGGCCACATCACCATGAACGTGATCTTTGCGACTAACAAAAGCCGATTTAACCATCCGCTTCGCGCCAGTCCTGCGGCGCTAATCACGATTTGACGACTACCGTTCAAGGCATGCAGAAAGCGATCCAGGTGACGGCGGCTCAGGTACAGGCTGTAAAAAAAATTCACGTAACACAGCAGAATTGGGACAGCCAAAAGCCAGAAAGCTAGCCAAGATCTCCAAAACTCCTCCGCTGTCATGGCCAATTTTTCTCGTACAGTATTTCTCCTGCTAGCTCACCCCCCAAACCACCAACTTCCGTCCCCACCAATGCACCAATCCCAACTACGGCTGCGACGCAAACAACACCACCTATAGCTGTAGTCACGCCAAGCGCAGCACAGATAGTGGGACTGGCAATATGTGCCAATTCGCCTCCCAAATACCCGAAGCCTGTCGAGCCCAAGAACTTGCCACCCTCAGTGAACTTAACCTTCTTACAAGCCGCTCCAGAGTCACCAACACAAACCTCCTGAACAGCCAGCAACGAAGAAACCCCGCCAATCCCAATACCGATATAGCCGCCGCCCTGCATGTACTTGGCCGCCCGACTGGTCGCATTCACATGGGTCGCATACCCCGGTATCTGCCCCGGCGCCCCAGCCTTGTCCCAGTGGTGCACCAGGCTTCGACTGGAAATGCCGAGGGCCGTTTTCAGTTTGGGGTGATCGCCCAGGGTGGTCTGGCCACGCAGGCGAGTAGAGTTCAGCAGGTGGGCATCCAGTTGGGCGAGCAGGCGCTGGCGTTCAGCGAAAAACTGCGGCGATTTGAGGTGGCCGTGCTGACGATAGCTGTCCTGATGCAGGCGTTCCATGGCCTGCAGGGTGTCGCGCAGTCGGGTCAGGTGTTTTTCCATCACCACCGCGCTCACGCCGAGCCAGGTCGAGGATTGGCCGGAAAAACTGGCGATTTCCGCCGCGTGGCGATACATGAAATCGGCCTCATCTGGCGTCAGGGGGTCGAGTGCAGACTTGACCTGTTGCGCGGCCTGCATCAACTGCGCTTCCTGATAAGTGCAGGAGGTGTTGTCTGGATCGCTCAGCACGATCAGCGAACCGGCTTTGATATCGCCTCGCTCAGGATTGAGCGCTCGAAACTTGCGCATCACGGCGGCATCGGGCGTGGTGAACAGCGTGGCCTCCAGGGCTTCGCGGGTCATGCTTTTGGGCACCACATAGAAACCCGGTTCTTGAGGTTCCGCGCGGGCGAATATCGCAGGCGCTGGCGGGCTCGAAGGGGTGAAACCAGATTGACGTGGCGCAGCCGGTTGACTGGTTGCAGCACTGGCAGCGGGTTGCACAACGCTCCTGTCCGTTCGCGGTGCAGAGTTTGCGCTGCGATAGGTGGCCGTAAACACCGAGGGGATCAATCGGGCTTTGCAGGGACAACCGCTATGGCTGTCCAGCGTGCCCGCCACGGCTTTGCCATGACTGATCATGTACGAAATGCCACCCACGATCTTGTAAGTCTTGCCGTCCTTGCCACAGGTGACCCGATCACCTTCGCGGGCATGGGCAATGCCGTACATCATGACGCCGGTATGACCATCCAGGACTTTGCCGCCACAGGTGGTCTTGTCATGCAGACCAATGAAGTGTCCTTCGTTCATTGATGTTCTTCCTCCTTGATGGAAGGCAGAAAGTCCTCGACCATCGGCACCCCTTCACGCCCCACTATCAAAAAACCGCCTTGCAAGGTGTTGATGATCTCGTCGCCATTGCAAAGACGGCTGCCGACCAGCGCCACATGGCTATTTTCTTGTCCCGCGCCAGTGACGATCTGCGCCCTACGCCCATCGGCGTACACGGCGTAATCGCCTTTGTGTGCCGCACGTACTTTGTGGCCACTCTCCAGTGTGAATTCCAAGGGAGCAGTTCCCTGCTGGATCACCCCGCCATCACGGGTCTGACTGCCCTCGGTTGCGATTCGGTAAATGGCGTGAGCGGGATGAGCTTCCTTGTATGCCTGCCCCTGGTGAACCACCGCCAGAGCTTCGTCGCAAAAGTGCGCAAGTCGTTCTTCACTGAAGTGCGGGGCGTCAAGACTGCGGAGAAATTCAGCGCAGACTTCGTTGGTATATGAGGGGTGCAGGGGTGCATTCATTTGAGGAACCTTCGTCCGGGAATGGTGTTCAGAAATAATGCGGCGGACGCTAACAGCGTCGCGACTCCTCCGGCAGGGTCATCTGAACGATCAGGAAGTTTCGTCAAAAGGAAATGTCCTTTTCCTACAACAGTCTTCAAAGGAGCTTTTGTAGAGAAATGGATGTGGTTCCAACAATCGAGTAGGCGCCTCCTACTCGATGAGGGAGGCGGGCGCAAGCGATGTCTGGAGGGGGAGAAGGGCGGGCAAGTCGCTGTCTGGCGCTACAAGCATTCCTGGGCAGCACGCTCGAAGCTCGACGGCTTGAAAGTCGAGGCCAGCAATTGGCGCTGGTACAAATACACCTTGCCTCCATCCTGTGCCCTATGGGTTTCCAGCACAGTGTCTACGGCAATTTTGCTCGAAACGACAACCCGATAGCTGCGTTCGCTCCCTGACACAACAGGGCTCATCTCTTGGTCTTTTAACTTCGGGAGGAGGCAGTCGACATACTGTTCGGGCGACTTGTCCGTTTGCAGCGTTGAAGTCGGGTTGTTTGGGGAGGAGGCGCAACCGGCAAGGAGCCAGGAAGCGAGCATCACAACAGGAACACACACAAGACGCATCGGTGGAGTCCTCAGGTTCGATTCGGTTTGGTTCGTTGAGTCATGGCCAGGAAGGTCGATTAACGCTGCAGGTCTTCGTCGCCGATCAGGGAAAAACATCGT
Source organism: Pseudomonas sp. KB_15 (assembly GCF_052114525.1). Lineage (NCBI taxonomy): Bacteria > Pseudomonadati > Pseudomonadota > Gammaproteobacteria > Pseudomonadales > Pseudomonadaceae > Pseudomonas > Pseudomonas sp. KB_15. The sequence continues at coordinate 3,378 of NZ_JBFREX010000050.1, forward strand.
AGCCACGTTGTTGCAGACAACTGCTGTAGACGGAGTTGTTGGCGGTGATGCTTTGTTCGCTCGCACTCAGGTTCTGTCTGCGCTCCTGACGTTGCCTGGAGCCCCCCACGACAGCGCCGGCAGTTGCGGCACTGCGTGCCCGATTCTGGCSATAGTCTTGCTTGGTATCGTCGTCGATCTGGTCATAGACGTTTTCATGTTGGCGACCCCGAACTTCTGCCGCGGTCGCCCCGGCTACCGCGGCGGTTGCGGCGCCCTTGGCCCGACCACCGGAAGGCACGGTGCCTTGAACCGGATGTTGCGCGTTGGCCTGGGATTGGCAGGCACTGGTGTCCTGCTGGATGGTCTGGGAAGTCTGACCTTTGAGGGGAACCACCGTCGCCGCCAGGGCACTGGTGCCCGGGAACATCATAAGGACCGCTAAGGTATGGGCCAGTCTTTTCATCATTGAGCCTCACGTCAGGCGTCGGCACGGCTAACGGTTTGTCAGAGGGAAAACGCGCGTGGCGCCACTTTGAAACCCCATGCCGGTCTGCTTGCCATGCCACCCAATACCGGTGGACGGCAGGCATTTCCACGTTTGCGATGGGGTTTGCCTGAGCGTCAACGCTTGAGGAGGAGGGCCTGCATATCGTCTGTCATGCCTTTGAGTGCAACCTTGAAGTCATTGGCAACAATCGGCTGTTCGGCATTTTTGAGTGTCTCGCCGAACACCTTGCGAACGATCTTCGCGACCGGCATACCGGTTTTGGCGTCGATCAGGTTGGCTTCGATGTACATCTCGGCAGTCTGATCCCGATGCCCGGTGGCTGCTTGTGTTGCCCCGACAATTGCCCCGATTGGAACGGCCTCATACCAGTGCATGCCTTCGTTGTTGGCGCTGACGTGAGTGATCGCCGCTTGCAGGATCAGCGACCGCGAATCGGTCGGCGCCAGTTGCGGATAGGAGACGATCGTATAGCGGCGGTCAAAGGCGTTCTTGACGCTGTTGCTGGTCATCAATTGCAAGTCTTGCAGTGTTTTCAGGCTGACGCGCGCGGTCGGCCGGGGCGCTGGATACAGCTCCACCTGCCGGAACACCACAGTGGAGTAGGCGCGAGGATCGAACCCCGGCGATACCCAGCGCAATACCTTCTGCTCACTCGGCGTAGTTTGCTCCTCCAGGCCCTGGTAATTGCCCAGGAAGCCCGAGTATTGCTCTTGCTGCGCCACTTTCGAGACACAGCCGACCTGAAATACACAGCTCAACGCAATACCCACGATCCATTTATTCGACATGCCCATGTATTTGGTTCTCAAGTGATGAAAGTTGTCATTCGGGTTCCGACCTGGCTCCAGGCATTGATCTGGGCGCCTTGTATTCGGGCACTGGTACTCGCCAGTCGGTTACGCAAAGCAGGTGCTTGCACGCCGGTCAATGCGGGCCGAATGCTGCCTGCAGCAGCGGGATAATCCGAATCAATAACTCTCAAAAACTGTTAAACACACGGCCAGTGAGTGGCTGGCAGCGGGCGCGATTGCACCCGTTGCCACGGTGCTGATCAAGCGGATTCGATCTTCCGGAAAAGATTGCACATCGATCACGGTTGCCTACGCTAACCCTTTGCAACCCGGTTTTGGCGTCTTCAGGTGAGTGAGAATGGATGTGAAAGAACGATGCCTGGAGGGGACACAGCATGGACCGATTCACCGGCGGTTGTTTGTGCGGCAACGTGCGCCTTGTCGCGACGGGGCGACCCTTCCGGGTTGGCGTTTGTCACTGTCTCGACTGCCGCAAGCATCATGGGGCGCTGTTTCACGCGTCCGCGATATTTCATCAGGATGCAGTGACGATCGAAGGCGAAACACGTGACTACGCCGGTCGGCATTTCTGTCCGCACTGCGGTTCGTCCGTGTTCTCGCGCAGTGCAGACGAAATCGAGGTGAACCTCGGATCCCTGGATGCCCCTGACCAACTGATGCCAACCTACGAGAGCTGGACCGTGCGTCGCGAGGCCTGGTTGCCGCCGTTTCCGCTCATACGACGCTACGAACGCGATCGAGATGCCACGGGGCGTTTTGAGGACTAGCGGGCAGGAGTTGCCGTACGCCATGGTCTTGATCGGGATGCCGCTGTTCGGCGGGTACCCGGTCGAAGCCGATGAACAATATCGAAACGGACGTTCAGCGATAACCTTTGGCGTTTCCATCATTGCCAGTACCTGCATCGCTCCAGGCAATAACGCGTGGTATCAGAGATGTTATTGCTGCAACATGTGCACTAATGATCTGCAACCAACCCATCTTGTTCGTCAGGAGATCAGTTCTCACACTAGAGGCACTTATGTAAAGGCAGCTTCTGACTGAAAGGGAAATGACCATGGTATCTGCGATCCGGTTTAACCAGTCCGGCAATCCTGAAGTAATGAACCTGGAGCCACTGAGCGAACAAACGCCAGGGCAAGGCGAGGTCTGGCTCGAGCAAGAAGCTATTGGTGTCAACTTCCTCGACGTCACCCAACGTAAGGGAGCGGTGCCCGTTGCGTTGCCATCCGGACTTGGGCTGGAAGGCGCCGGGCGTGTCGCCGTTGTGGGTCCTGGCGTCAACAATGTGCAAGTTGGGGATCGCGTCGCTTATGCCACCGGCCCTTTGGGTGCCTATGCTTCGGCCCGGCTTTATCCTGCAGAGCGGCTGGTCAAAATTCCGGATGCATTGTCGTTCGATGATGCAGCAGCCGTGATGTTCAAGGGCATCACTGCGCAGTACCTTTTGAAGTCCACCTATCCCGTGGGGCAGGGCACAACCATTCTTCTCTATGGCGTAGCTGGAGGGCTGGGGGAAATTATGGTGCCGTGGGCCAAGCACTTGGGTGCGACTGTAATTGGCGTCGTTTCAAAGCCGGCCAGTGTCGAAAAAGCTCAAGCGTTGGGCTGCGATGAAGTCCTGGTGTTTGACGCTGACAACCTGGCATCGGAGGTCGCACGTATCACCAGCGGGAAAAAGGTCGACGTCGTCTATGACCCGATAGGGCGTGTTTCTTTCCAGGCCTCCCTGGATAGCATACGACCACGTGGTGTGATGGTATCGTTCGGAGCTTCATCCGGTGCGCCGTCAGCCGTAGAGCTGTCGACACTCAACTCCAAAGGCTCGCTGTTCCTGACACGTCCTTCATTGGCCGCCCATACGGCGAGTGCCTCCGAATACCAGGAGCGAGCACAGGATGTCCTGGCCGCTATAGGTGCAGGGATTATCAAACCCCGGATCCGGGCTAGCTACTCGCTGGCGGATGCAGCATTGGCGCATGCCGATCTGGAGTCGGGGCGTTCATCGGGGGCGATCATTCTAAAACCATGAATCCTGATGTTTTGAATAATCAGCACAGTGACGAAATCGCTGCGTTTCTGGCCGTGGCCTCGCAAGGTTCATTTGTCGGGGCTGGCCGGCTATTGCAGCGACACCCAACCGTCGTCTCGAAACGGCTCGCGGCAATGGAAAAGCGCCTTGGCGTTCGGCTCGTGGAGCGCTCAACCCGGCAGGTTCGAATTACTGAAACAGGTGCCAGGCTGGAGCAGCGCCTTCGCTCAGCCATCGAATTGATGAATGAAGCGCAGCAGCAAGCGGCCGAAGGTGCCAGCGAAATTCGGGGTACGTTGCGGCTTGCGTTGCCAGCAGCCATGGGCAGGCTTTGGCTTGGCCCGATGCTGCCGGAGTTTCTCAAGGCTTATCCCCATGTCTCGATCCTTGCAGACTATAGCGAGCGTCTGGTCGACATCATTGATGAAGGTTTTGACGCAGCCATTCGGATTGGAGAGTTGGAAGACAACCGATTGATAGCCAGAAAGCTGAGCGACCATCGCCGGATTCTGTGCGCCTCGCCTGCTTACATCAAAAAGCACGGCATGCCTGAAACTCCACAGGCGTTGATCAATCACAATTGCCTTCGCTTCAGCGGTCTTGCGTCTTTTCCTCAGTGGAGACTCCATCGCGGCAGCGAACTGCAGACGGTTTCTCCGAAAGGAAACCTGACGGCCAATGACAGTGAATCATTACTGGCAGCGGCCCGCGCTGGTGCGGGAATACTGGGCGCCGGTGACTGGTTGATGAGTCGTGATATTGCTGCCGGGAGGCTGTTGCATGTCCTTCCTGACTGGCAACTGGATACCGCCGGTGGGGTTTATCTGATCAGGCCATCGGCCAAATTTCCGGGTGCCGTGGTTGTCGCTTTCAAACAATGGATCGAGTCAAAGTTTATCCCCGCGCCCCCATGGGCCATTTGATCGGCGCTGTAACTGAGCGTGGGGGCATATCCTGATGTGCAAGCTAACGTTCAAAAAAGCATGAGCCCGATCGTCTGGCGATACAGTTTAATTTTTCTTCTTGATTAGTTTGCTCATGTAGTACTTCAGGCTTAAACGATCTTTGGGCCTTGGTTTGTAGTGGGTTTTGTTTCTTTGTGCAGGGTCGATCGCCATGGTGCCTGCGGTGTAGTAATAAAGCGCTATAGACCTGCGGGTGATGTGCTCTGGAGTCGTTAAAGGCTCTGGGTGTCCATGATTGCTGTCTTTGTCTGTGTTGAAAATGACACAGCGATTGTAAATGGGCAGGACTTTTTTAAGGCAGGTCTTCATGTCGACATCCCAAAGTTCCAGGTTGCCGCCGTATTCCTCTCGCCAGTCTTCAGTCAGATAGATTATGACATTCAGCCTGCGCTCGACATTAAGTTTTTTGTTGAGCCTGAAGTCCGAATGCACCCCCAGGAAACCACCGCTTTTCGTTTCGTGCAGGCCGCCACCGGTAAAGTAGGGGTCGGGTATCAAGCCTTCGATGCCTGTGAGCTTTTCAAGAAACTGCAACATGGGAGCCGAGTTGAAGACGTTGAAAACAGTCTTCAAAAAGGGGTCGCATTCATTGGGGCTGATTTGACGTTTTAGTTGACCTTTATAGCCTCGCTCGTAGAGCATTTCGTTGTTGGTTGGCTCGATTGGGAAGTGCGAGCAGATGCTCGCAATCAGGTCTTCGTGCAAGAAGTTATCAATGACGATGTGCGGAAATGGCGTAGCCTGAATATAGCGACTGGTCAATGAATCACCGAAGGCGCTGGCGGCATTTTGGTCGAAATCAAGCTCCGGGGACAGGGTGATAGGTAGTGCTTGAGTGATGGGGGCCATTATCGCTCCAATAACTTTATATAAAAACTTATGGGTGACTTCAAGCAGCGTTGAATGCACTGCTCGTTCCGTCAAATCGTAGCCTAACTTTTTCTGTCGTCCTTGTTCAGGCGCTTAAGAATGTTGTTGTACATTTTGGTTCGTCTATGAGTCTTGTCATAGCCGCCAGCCGCTGCGACAGTGCCGGCCTGAATGTGATCCAGATAGCTGAAGATTTTACGCGGCGATAACATTTCAACGACGTAGCCAAGCTCGGTCATGCGGTCCTGGAGAGTATAACCTGGTACGCGATCATCCATCGAAAAGTGCAGGTTGTGCTGCTTGACAAGTTTGCAGTTCCATAATGTACAGAAACTTTTCAAGTAGACTTCTTTGTACGGTTTTGGTTCTCTGGAGCGCAATCCCATGGAGATTTTCATGCGCCTGAAGTGATGCTTGAATAGTCGCGAGCTAAAGCGCCAAACAGTTCTCGTGGTGCCGCGGTTTAATTGCTCGACACAACCGACTGCCACGACTTTTTGGTTTTTCAGGCATTTATTCAGCATCATCGGGAAAATATTTTTATCGAAAACAAATGTATCAGTATGCATCAGGAATAAATAATCAGTTTCAACCCGTTCCAAAACCAGGTCGAGTGCTTTGCCATGCGCGATGTGGCCCGCTTCTGGTTCAGAAACAGAGCGCTCGATCAAATTGATCCAGTCAAGAGAACGTAAGTACTCAGTGCTTTCATCGGCGGAATCGTTGTCAACTACCCATACGGGTACGCTGTTGCTGCCAAAATGCTGGTGCAATAAGTCCAGGCATATCTTGGTAATTTCTGGTGTTTTATAATTTACTATAACTATGCTGAAGGCTTTAGAGCCTTCGGGCAAAAAACCAGGGTTGTTCATCATTCGGGTGCTCAATGGTATTGTATTTAAATGTAAAAGTGATTTTAACCTGTATACAGCCTTTGCTTGTTTTTTCGCGCAAATCTTGCGTGGCTATAGAGCACATTTTGTTAAGTCACTTTGTTATGCATAACAACCATAGCTTACTCAGATCTGATGGAGGGCAGTAGAAGCGGACTTCATCGTATAAGGATCTGCTCTACAGGTAAATATCCGTGACTTGATTCGTCGTATCAGGAGGCTGGCCAGGCGGGCGTCTTGGGACGGCGTGAACCGAACCTGCTCAAGGCATTCAGGTCATTTGTTACGTCATGCGGTGTGCTGGCACCTGCCGAGCCTTTCCAATCAGGGTGTCACGCGCTACTTACATGTGCCGGTTGAGCGTGCGTGGGTGAGCGCGATTCATTTTTAGAGGGGGGGCGACCACATCAGTGGATGGAGCCTCGGTTGTAGACACAAGCAGGGTCTGCTTTTGGCCGATTTCTGCCTGTCACGACCGGCTGAAACCACCTCATTTCAGGCACTCCCCAACGACTGTAATCGGGACAAGGCTGCCTGCCGAAAACGGTACCAAATGCAGACTGACCGATCGTCACCAATTGGATCAAAGCCAATATATGAGCGCAATGGTATACAACCAGCCGATGCTGAGGGTGATAATCAGGTAGATCACCACAAGCATCAGAGGCTGACTCCACATGACACACCTCCTAGAACCACGGTTAGAGGCGCGTTAGAGGCGACTGATAAACCGAATAAACTCAGGTCAAGCCCCGTACCACAGTCACCGTGCCAAACGAGCAGAACACACAGCAGTCACCGGGGGGCATGGCCTCCTGCTTGGCGAAACCGCAATGCGGGCAGGTCAACACGGATTCGAGAATGATGGCGCTCATGACTGCCTCACTTGTGTACGGTGGAGGGATAACCCGCCTTCGTCGTCGCCTTGGTCAATGCCTCAGGATTGGCTTTATTGGGGGCATAGGTGACGATGGCCACTTTCTCGGCGAAATTGACCTTGACGGTACTCACGCCGGACAACTGCTCCGGCGAACTCTTAACCGTGATCGGACAGACCGGACAGATCATATTCTGAGCGTCGGGCCTGACGGTTTCCGCAGGAGCCTGAGCCATCGTTTTCTCCATTGAACTGATATCGATGCGCTGAACAGGGAGTGATGTCCGGCTGCAGGGCATCATGCACAGGCGTCAGGCGATCAACTGAGACAAACCCGGTCCAGCGCCGGGATTTTCTACTCTATGCAAGGTTCGGATGGAATGAGGACGACCAGATCCGTGTTACCTATGTCGACACCCGCTTGTGAAAGCAAGGTAGTCACTTGCCCGCGGTGATGGGTCTGGTGGTTGAAGAAATGCATGACCAAACCATAAAAGTTCTTATCAGCGGGCACTCCCGTCATGTTTGTGTATTTGAGGGTGTGATCCAGATTCGCCTCGGTGATGGAGCGAGACCACTCGACAATTATCCTGTCGAGCCACACTCGATGTGCTGAAAGTTCTCGGATATTTGAGAGTGCTGGCTGGTCGAGGCTTTTGGGGGCCGGACGCTGCCGTATCGGCTCCAGCGCCGAGTGGTTCGCCGGGTGCTCGGCGAATCGCTTTAGCCAGATAGTGTCCCCGGCCACCAAGTGGTTAAACGTCCCGATAATAGAACCAAAGAATGCTTTTCTATTCACTGAAAGCTCTTCATCTGGTAGGCGTTTGGCAGCCTCATATATCTTTGCGTTCATCCACTCGTTATAGGTCGCCATCAAGCAGATATGGTCGGTGCGGCTCATCGTGTTCATCCTTTGAGTGACTATTTGATCAGCGTTCCACGCTCATCCTGAAATCCAATCCAGTATTGGGTTTTGTTGTTTCCAAGGTGGCGCAACAGAGGGACCGCTTTTGCCTGGACATGCGTGCAGCCGGCGAAAGTATTCTGTCGACCCATGGCGGGCAGTCCGGGCACCAGGGTCAGGTTTCGGATTGATGAGCCGCCCAGTGTTTCATCTCTTCGGCAATGAAGTGGTTCACCAGATCACCGTACATCTTCTCGATGGCATCCGGGCACAGGCCCTCAGCCTCGGCCCACTCGCGTCGTGTCGCCAACATGGCCTTGAAACGCTCCGGAGCACGCACCGAAGTCACTGAGGTCTTGTACTTCGAGGCCGCCAGTACGTAGTGAAAACGCTTACCCAACAGCTTGATAACGACTTGGTCAAGGGCATCGATTTCGCGTCGGATATCCTCCATGCCTGCACACTCTTCGGGTTGCAACTGATTGATGACGTCCATGCAGGTGACTCCGGTTGCTGAAAAACTCGTGGGCCTTCGGATAGCGGCCTGCCTGAAAATCAGGCTTTCATCAGAGTATCCGCGATTACTCCTGAAAAAGTCGTCTCTATCGGCCCGGTGAGAAAGACTGATCCCACGCCATCCCATTGAACCGTTACAGATCCGCCGTCACATTCAACCTCAACAGAATTGGCTAACAAGCCACGACGAATTCCGTTAACCGCGGCGCCACAAGAGCAGGAGCCTGAACCCAGCGGAATACCACCCCCACGCTCCCAAATACGCAACCGGATGTGCTCTCGGTCAATGATCTGGACGAAATGCACGTTCGTCTTGAGGGGAAACAAGGGGTTGGTTTCAATTGACGGTCCAATTGTCGCAATCTCAACTGCTTTCAGATCATCCACAAAATAGGTGCAGTGCGGATTTCCCATGCTGCAAGCCGTTGGGTCACCGGCAAGTGGCAACATTGAAGTATCCATTTCCAGAGCCAGAGGAATATCCGACCAGCCCAAAAGCGGCTTTCCCATGTTTACAGAAATGGCACCGGTTGAAGTTCGTTCGCAAGTTAGCAGGCCACGGTTGGTTCGCAGTGCGACCGAAGTCGTATCGGATTCGCGCATCAGCATATCCGCGGCCCCCCGCGTTGCGCTGCCGCAAGCGTCCAGCGTTGAGCCATCTGCATTCCAGAACATCAAACGCGCATCTGCATCATCGCAGTCGAGCACCACCGCGAGTTGATTGAAGCCGACTCCCCGGTTCCGATCTCCCATTCGCCGAGCCATATTGCTTGTGATTGGATTCGGTGAGTTTCGCGAGTCCACGATAACGAAATCATCGCCATTGGCGTGCATTTTATGAAAGCTCAGCGGCATAAATAGACCTGGCGGCGAGACAAGTGATGAGTTGATGTTTTAAAGCGAACTATCCCTATTCGCATGACTACAGAATGTTGGTGTTTATTCAAGTTATAAATGCTGCGGCTTTAATTCCTTTCTCTGTTTTTGGAACCGCGCCGCTCAGCACCATCCGCGTAATGGTCGCCGCCGCGCACTTGTAGTCTGCGTCGTCCGGTTTTGGTGTGCCCGTTATGAGTGACATCTGCCAACCGAGATTCGTATAGGTTCGGGTTGCCGACCAGATGAAGAGCATCAAATGTTCGGGATCAGCTGGCGCGATCAGGCCACGATCGATCCAGCTGCGCAGGCAATCGACGTTGCGCTGAGCCTCGGCTTGCAGCGAGTTCTTGCACTCCTCAGGTAAATGTTTTCCACCAAACAACAGTTCGTGACTGAAGACTTTTGAGCTGTGAGGATTTTCTTGAATGATGCGAATCCGGGCGTGTATGTAGGCCTGCAAGCCAACAACCGGGTCGTCGCTTTCTCTTAATGCCGCTGAAGCTTTCAGCAGTGGCTCAACAAAACTCAGCAGTACTCGGGCGTATAGATTCTCTTTGCTTTGAAAATAGTAATAGAGATTTGCCTTGGGAATCCCGGCACGCGCTGCGATGTCACGAGTCTGTGTGGCGTCGAAGCCAGTCACTGAAAACTCTTCGCTTGCCGCCTTCAGGATCATGTGCTGATTGCGCTGGCGGATGCTGGTCGCTGTGGGCTTGAGAGAGTGATCCAGCGCGCTGCATTGATCATCGGTCTGGGTGCTAGCGATTGTCATAAGGTTGGGTGAAGCCTGGGTCATGGCTTTATCTTTGATATTGAATATCGCAATATACAAAACTATATAGCGCTTGGCCTGCGCTTTCTTACCAAGGGAATGAATGATGAGTACGGTCTTGAGCAGCAAAGAAGCGGTAGGTGAGCGTTACGAACTGGAAACGATGCGTCACGCACAGCAGATGACCTGGACGGCTATCGATCAGATCGCCCGTATCATCACGCCCGGTATGCGCGAATCCGAGGCGCAGTTGCGAGGTAAAGAAATCCTTGCGGAACTGGGCATGGATCGGATCTGGCACCCGTTGCTGGTTCGCTTTGGCGCCAACACGCTCAAGACCTTCAAGCAGCGCTCTGATGGCGATCCCGAGCTGGGGGCCGAAGATATTTTCTTCATCGACTTGGGCGTGGTTTGGCAAGGGCATGAAGGTGATGCCGGCGCGACATTCACCACCGGCTCCGATCCAGAAATGCTCGCCTGTGCCGCAGCGGCCAAGGAGCTGTTCAATCGGGTCGAAAGCTTCTGGCGCAGTGAGCGGGTTTCCGGGGTGGCGCTTTACGACTTTGCCGMCGCTCAGGCACAGGACATGGGGTGGAAGCTCAACCTCGACATCAAGGGTCACAGGGTCAGTGATTTTCCCCATGCGATTTACCGGGGCGGTGACCTTGGGGATTTGGATCAATATCCGAACACCGGCCTGTGGATTCTGGAGATCCAGCTTGCCCATCACGAGCGTCCATTTGGCGCGTTTTATGAAGACTTGCTGTTCTGAACGACTTCAACCAAGGAGCTCCAATGACCCACGCAACCGAGCAACCGGTGCTGCTGTTCTCCTATGGCACCCTACAAGATCCGGCCGTCCAGCTGTCCACCTTCGGGCGCGAGTTGAAAGGGCGAGCTGATAGCCTGCCGGGGTACAAACAGAACTGGGTCGAGATCATCGATCCGGCAGTGCGGGCCGCGAGTGGGAAAACCCACCACCCCATAGTGCAAGAGAGCGGTGACCCGTCGGATGAAATCGCCGGCACTGTGTTCGAGATCACCGCGAACGAGTTGGCGGCTGCCGATGAATATGAGGTGGCCGATTATCGGCGGGTAGGGGTCGTGTTGAAATCTGGAGCCACTGCCTGGGTCTACGTGCAAGCCTGAATTCCGACGATGCGGAAAGTGAAGAGGCGTTGAGCGCTATGGTTGCTGGTACACAACACTAAGCTTAATGATGCTCCGACAATCCTGACACGGCTTGAGCAATGCCGGCGCCAGCCGTATGCAGGTATGGAGTTCTTTGGCTGACTGTTTTCGTCTGATTTTATTGAAGAAGTAGCTCCCCTGTCTGGCCGGCGGCGAAATATCTGCATTGGCCTGCAGGGAAGCACTCAGCATGACGGGACAGTTATCGAGTGGGCAGGAGCGACTGTTTTACTCGTTCACGTGGATGTGGAACCCACACCGGCTCATCGCACGGCCGAGGTCGAGAGCACCAAGACCATGATCGACCGGGTCGAAGCGCAGTTCGACATCAAGCCGGAACGTCTCATCGGCCATCCGCGACCAGTTGCAATCGACACCTCGCAGATGTTCAGCCAGACGACATCAAACCAGTCCCTTTCCCACGAAATGCTCGCTCTGCAATTCACTGCTTGTAGCCAATCTGTCGCAACAAGTTCTTGCGCCACAGGATGTCTTCATCGCCTTCAATTTCATTGGCACAGAAGCCATCCACTACGCCCAGGATTGCTCGTCCTTGTTCCGTCTCAGCGAGAATCACTTCGGTTGGATTGGCTGTTGCACAAAAAATACGGCACACCTCTGGAACCATTTTGATGGTGTTTAACACGTTCAGCGGATAGAAACCGTCGCCCAGGAAAATGATGAAGCTATGGCCTGCGGCGATGGCTTTCGCATTCTTCTGTGCAAGTTCAATCATTGAGGTGTCGGTGCCGGACCATCGCACCAGGCATTTGCCAGAGGCTTCACAAAAGGCCACGCCAAACTGGATACCTGGCACGGTATTGACCAGCGCTTCGTGGATGTCCTCGACGGACTTGATGAAGTGCGTCTGCCCCAAAATGAAGTTCGTTACATCCGGTTTATGGATTTTCAACGTGATGAGTTGCATCTCATACGCCTCCTTTCACGATGTTGCTACCAGAGTCTGTCAACAAACCAAGCATAGCTACTCGTTGGTTGTTGCTCCGTCCACTGATTGCTTCTAACCGTTTGCTGCCTGTCACAATGGGCCGCAACCGACCCTTTACAGGCGCTCAAGCTAAATGGAGCTTTTGTCGGTAGGTAACCCCCAAAGGGCGAGCATTGCGGGGCCGCTTGCCCTGCCTGGCTATTTCACAGCAAGCAGGGAGTCTTCGATTTCCTGTGCGACCAGGCTTTGTATCCGCCACATGTTACGGTCCCGAATGCCATGCTCCTCCAGCATTGTCACCGTCCGGAACAGATATTGGGCCGCCGAGCCCCAGTGCCCGGCAGCGCGAGCCAATACATGGGCGACCTTTTCCTTGGGCAACTTTCCTGCATAGGCCATTCCGTCGCGTGCGGCGACAAAGGCTAATGCACGCAATATCCCGGACTCGGTTTTAACCGAAATCCAGCGCGGGACATTGGTCGGCGGGTTTGCGTCTATTTCCCGGACCATTAACTGTGCCAATTGCTTGAAATGGTCTTGCGTCGGAAGCCGGTATGCCAACCCGTTGCAGCTTCCACCCCGGTCGAGGGCCAGCATCAGGGCCGGCAACTCGCGCGTGCCGCGCCAGCGGGTAAGTTTGAGGCAGAACGATCGATGCCACCCGAAGGCGGTGGCGCTACGGCTCTCCAAAAAATCGAACTCCGGATTCCATATCAGTGAGCCATAAGCGAAGACCCAAAGCTCTTGCGGTTTGTATTCAAACAAAAGTGCTTCCACCATCGCATCGAACTCTGCTTCGGTGTGTTCGGTCGTGCCCGGTTCGGGTCCGGGATCGGGCTCGAAACGCTCAACCCGAGCGACGAGTTCCGCCGTCAGGTTTCGTCCTTTGGCGGGCGTGGTTCTCAGGGGTGCCATACCGTAACCTCCCGATCAGAGTTCTTTCAGGAAGCCCAGTAGCAACTCATTGACCTCTGTCGCGCGTTCTCGCTGTATCCAGTGGCCGGCATCTTCGAGGATATGACACCCGCGCAGGCCCGGCAGTGTCTGCGCGAAGGCTTCGATCTGCCGCGGGGAGTTCGGAAACTTCAGTACGTCATCGCGCTGTCCGGCAATGAACATCGACGGCTGCCGGATAATGCAACCGCGCCAAGGTGCCAGCAGTCCCCATGAGCGCGTCATGTTGCGGTACCAGTTCAAGCCGCCGCGAAATCCGCTGCGGGTGAATTCGCGGGTGTAGTAGGCAATATCCTCATGGCTTAGCCAGGCTGGTAGGGTCTCGGGCTCGATCATCCTCTCCAGGAAGCCCTGGCCCGGCTGCAGCAGGCCGAACACCGGCCAATCGGGCCCGTCACCCGAGCCACTGAAGTAGATGCGCCGGAGCGACGATTCGACGTCCCTTTCCAGCTCGGCCTCGGCCACGCCTGGCGTCTGGAAATACTGGATGTAGAAGTCGCTGATACCCCGCGAGGCAAGCGCGCTCAGGAGCTCCACGCGACCCGGAGGCGAGAAGGGAACGCTCATGCCGACCACTGCGCGGAACAGATCGGGTCGCATCAATGCTGCGCTCCAGGCCACCAGTGCGCCCCAGTCATGGCCGACGATAACGGCTTGCTGTTCGCCGAGTGCGTTGACCAACTCGACCATGTCGCCTACCAGGTGGAGCGTGGTGTAGGCGTCGGGTTCGGCCGGCGCATCGGTGCCGCCATAGCCGCGCATATCAGGCGCGACCGCTCTATAGCCGGCGGCCGCCAGCGCAGCAAGCTGGTTGCGCCACGAGTACCACAGCTCCGGGAAACCGTGACATAGCAAGACCAACGGGCCGCTACCTTGCGTTGCTACCTGCATGCGGATGCCATTGATGTCGAGCATTTCAAGGTGTAGCCCGTTCATGTGCGCTTCCTGCAATTCAAGCGATGGACCCCAGCAACCGCGGCAGACTCACCAGAGCCTGCTGCCTGCTGACAGCGAGCCGATGCAGCTGTGCCAGTTTCTCGGTGTCGGTTTCTTGCAAGCCCCTGACCACCGCCGTCAGAAAGAATAAGCGCGACTGCTTGATCCAGCGGGCCAGGCCTTCATGCTCTCCCCAGCGTAGTTGGTTTCCCAGGTAGACCGCCCACATTTTGATCCAGTCCGTGGGGATGTGAGGCGGGGGGACCATCGTGCACAGCGCGTTCATTTGCGCTTGATCGGCCAGGTGGCTTTCCACATAAGCGATCAAGGCCGCGCTGAACAAGGGTTGGCAACTGCTGACCATCAACAGGTTAATCTTGCCGCCGTCGAACACCTTCATTTCAGGCAGTGACGGGATGGCACTGGCGCTGCAGTCAATGTGCAGAGCACCTGGGCTTGTGGCGATGCTGCCTTGCTCGAGCACGATGCGCGTTGGCTCGATAACCCGCACCCTGCCCAGGCGCACGATGTTGTCGATGCGTCGAAGCTCACGTAATTCCGCCTGTGTGACGGTGGCGCAGCGGTAAGTAGTGGGTTCGACGGACTTGTCTATACGCAGGAGCAGGCCCGCCGCCTCAAGCCTGGAGAACAGGTCCGGGATCGAGTCTGCGGCGGCGATGGCCTCAAACTGTGCCGTGAGGCCACCGATTGTTCGTTCGAAGCTGTCGAGGCCCGGTTGCAGGTTGGCCCGGTCGATCAACCATGGATCGTTCGGCATGATCCAGCAGATTTTTTCGGGCGCGATACCGTTTTGCAGACACCACAGACAAGCGTCGATCCCGGTCTTGCCCGATCCCACCACTACGTAGCCAGAGTGTGGGTGCCGGATCTTCGGCAGGTCGTTCAGTGGCACGCATTGTACGCCGGGCTCCACCCTGTACCTGGGCGGGTGGGTCGAGGGCACCGCTGTCTGGGCATGGGTGGCGTCTACCACCTTTTTGTGCACCCGGACCTGATGGGTTGCGCCGCTGACCAGCGAGGTAAAGCGGTGGTCGTCAATGCGGTCGCCGGTGTAGTTGCACATGGGGAAGTAACGGACTCGACCTGACGGCAGAAACTGCTGATTCATCACCTGGTCGAAGTAGCTCACCACCTCGGCGCCGGAGGCTAGCTCATACAAGCCTTCGTTCAGTTGCGCTTTGTCTTTCGTTGCGCTGCCCAGTTCGCGAGAGTTGACGCCATAGAAGGCCGAGGGCTGGTGCAATCGCACGAACGGGTAGGCATCATTCCAGTGCCCGCCAGGTCGGTCGTGTCGATCCACCATCACGATGTGTTCATTCGTTTCCTTGAGTAGCGTATCGACGAAAGCCATGGCCGTCGCGCCAGCACCGATGATCAGGTAGTCGGTTTCCATCAGATTTGCGTCCATGTGCTTTCGCCTTTCTGAAGGTTGCCCCCCCCTCAACCTCAGTAGATTAGCTACCTGTACCGAGCCCAATAGAACGAATGCTCCTCACCCACATAACCGATGGAATTAATGCCTGCAGCCTGAGATATCACTCACCGGCAGTTCCTGGTTTTGCTGCTTCGACCCAGTCTCGGCTCCAAGTGGACCTCTGCCGCATTCATATGCCGTGACAAGCGGCTATGACGATGAGCGCGAGAAAACAGGCCAACTGAACGCAAAAGAAGGTAAAGCGAACCGCCACGAACGTATTGGTCTGCTCGTGGGATACGTGAACCAGTGACTGGCACACGCGAGCGATCAGGACGAGTGTGGACAGGTAGTTCACAGCAGAGCCGTTGACATCAAGGGCTGAAATCACGAATACGATGACGCCAAAGACCGGCAGATTTTCCACACAGTTGGCGTGTGCCCTGGTCCCGCGCCGATACCAATCCTCGCCTTCGAGCTGATCGCTTCGGAAAGAGGCAATCGGAACACTCGAAAACAGGATTCCAACCCAGCGATAAACCCCGACGGTTGCCATCAACAGCAGCAAAGTCCAGGTCGCAAACCCAAGCAGCATCCACATCGGTATCGTCATGGCCGCCATCCTCGATAGATCATTATCAGCACGTCATCCCACGGCGCGCGGCCGACGGGCAGTCGGACGCGCGCTGTCGATCAATGGCTCAAGATGGGTGCCAGCGCGGTCTGAATCCTGGACATCTGTGCGGGTGTTGTCATGCGCCTCAGCAGCTGGCCAAAGTGTGGGTGCTGCACGCCCGAGATAATGTATTGCCAGCGGTAGGCGCCCAGCACGCAGGCCTTGATTTGCGTTGTCTCATCGATACTGAATGTTCGTGAAACATTACCAATGAAGTAGTCGGCATCGGATGCCGATTGCGCCTGCAGGATTGCGTCGATGGCCGCCACCAGCGCAATCAGATCATTCACTGCCAGGTCGCACTCGGCTGGCGAGAGTTTCGCGTGCTCGGCCTGCCACTCCAGTTCATCGAGTACGACGTGCCGGCTTTCATCCTTCCAGTGAAATTTGAAGACATCCTTGAATAACGGGCACAGCTCCTCGCGCGGGGCGATGCTTTGCACGTAGTGCGCCTGAACAAACAGCTCGATATGACAGGTCAGCGCCAACACCGACCAAGTGCTGGCCGCCAGTACCGCGCGCGCTACATCGTTTGGATCGGCAACTTGACGATATCCCGCTGGCAAGTGCGAACCCATCATCGTCTCCATGCGCCGGAACAACTCCTGGTGCTTGATCTCGTCGTTGGAAAAGCGCACCAGCGCTTCGAGTGCGAGTTGATTGTCAAAGACATGGGCCCGACCTTGATCGAGCATTTTGGCACTGATAAAGCGCTCGACGAGGCCAAAGACATACGCATAGGTCCGGCCCTGAATCTGACTGAGCAGGCGTGCCTCGGCCGCGGCGAGAAAGGTCAGGCGGCCGATCTGCGACAGTCCATCGGGCAAGAACTTGCGCGAGAAGTCGAAACTCCGGTTCTGCAGCAAATCGCGATCGATCTGCCATTCGGTTTTTTTCGATGATCTGACAATTTGCGCATAACGGGCGGCGTTGCCCGACGCTGGGTCGGGTAGGGTAACGGCGGTGTTCATACGGATCTCCTGTTGCCCTGGTTGAACTGGCAGGGGGCAATTTCGGTTGACGTCGGAGCCAATGACCATGGGTGAAGCCTCTGGGAACAGTCTCGATCACCATGTCCGCGTTGGTGCTAATCTAGGCGTCGCAGTTCAGGCGGTGAATGACCGGTGCGCCTGATTACATGCTCCGGACTCCGGAAAGGAGGGCTGGCAATTGCTGGATGCGCTTTCTGATGTATTGCGCGTGATTCGGCTGTCTGGAGGAGTCTTCCTCGAGGCGGAACTCACTGCGCCCTGGTGCATCAACGGCAGAATCTCGGCGGAGGATTGCAAACCGTTCCTGGCGGCACCTCGACACATCATTGCGTCGCATTTTGTCGCCGCGGGGCACATGCAAATACAAATCGACGGTAGTGCCGCCATCGACGTGAGGGAAGGCGAACTCGTTCTGCTTCCTCGCAACGACGCTCATTCTTTTGGCAGCGACCTGAGCATTGCGCCCATGTCGGCGCGCGAAGTTATTCAACCGCCAGAAGTCGGTGCAATTTCACGGATCAGGTACGGCGGGGGCGGCGAGGCCACTCAGTTGTTGTGCGGCTTCCTCGGCTCTGAAACACCCTTCAGTCCGTTGCTTTCGTCGCTGCCATCCTTATTGAAATTAGACGTACGCGCGACACGCTCGGGAGCCTGGATCGAAAGCTCATTCCGTTTTGCGGTCAGTGAAATCGCGGCGGGACGCGTCGGCTCGACAACGGTCATCGCCAAGCTATCCGAATTGCTGTTCGTCGAAGCCGTCGGCCAGTATGTCGCCAGCCTCCCCGCCGAGCGACGCGGGTGGCTGGCGGGTTTGCGGGATCCGCATATCGGGCGCGCACTGGCGCTGCTCCATGCTCGTCCAACCGAAGGCTGGACGGCAGAAGCACTGGCGCTTGAAGTGGGTCTGTCGCGCTCGGTATTCGCGGAGCGATTCACCGCATTGGTCGGACAGCCACCGATGCAATACCTGACGCTCTGGCGTATGCACGTGGCGGCTCAACACTTGCGCGAAGGTCGCGGCAATGTGGCGCAAATCGGCTTTGCAGTGGGCTACGAATCCGAAGCTGCGTTCAGTCGCGCATTCAAACGCCAGTTCGGCACTTCCCCCGGCACTTGGCGCAGACAATCTGCATGAGAAAGTCCGGTGCCGAGAATCACGTAGCCGTTACTCAATCAGCTGATCAATCAACACCGCGTTGGTATAGATCAGGCTGCCATCGCTCGCACGGTGCCCGACCAGGTGAAACTGACCGCGTTCGTGGTGCAAATAGACACGCATCTGACAGTCGGACAAGGGGGCGTATCCCTCAGGCATGATCAAATCCATCGAGCCCATATCGACATCGACCATGGCTTCACGCTCGTGGGAATTCTGCAAGCGCTCTTCGGCCTCCTCCAGACGGACATGGAGAGGGCCGTCGACGTAAAAATGGATCTCACCGATCGGGATGGACTTCTGGTCGGGGCTGGGCTTGTACCAGCCTTCGATCGTCAGGGCACTCATGACGAAACCTCCCATGTGGATTGCTGGACTCTATTAATTAGCGTCCCTGCTCATTGCGATTACTCATGTTTGACGACTGCACAAGGGCAGGGTTCGCCCCTGGGTACCGCTACTGGCCGATGGCAGCTGTCCGTCATCAGAGTTCAAGTATAGCTGGCAACCGGACTTCTCTTGCCAGCCTCGCGGTACAAGCCGATAGCTCTATACTCCTTACTGACTTTACCGCCCTGATGGGTGGTATTTGTCTGCCCTGCTTGGACGTCAGTGGCGATGCTTTTGCATAACCAATGAACAACAGGAATAGGATGAAGAGCAAATGGCAATAGCAATTATCTTGATACTAATCGTTATTGCATCAGTGCTATTCCACATACTAGCGCCTTGGCAGGCGACACCGGCAGCTTCCAACTGGGGGTCCATAGACACCACCCTGTTCATCACCCTGATCATCAGCGGAATATTTTTCATTGCCATCACCGTATTCATGGCAGTAGCGGTGATGCGGTTTCGTCACAAGGAGGGTGCCAGGGCGGCCTACCAGCCAGAAAGTAAAAAACTGGAATTATGGTTGATTATTGTTACCTCGGTCGGTATTGCCGGGATGTTGGCGCCAGGTCTGGTCGTTTACAACGATTTCATCCGGGTGCCGAAAAATGCTTACGAACTTGAAGTGATCGCCCAGCAATGGCAGTGGGCCTTTCGCTTTCCCGGTCAAGACGGGAAGCTGGGCAAATCGGATATCAGGTTTGTTGATTCCGCCAATCCCCTCGGTCTTGATCCCAAGGATCCTGTAGGGCAGGACGATGTGCTTGTAATCAATAATGAAGTTCACCTTCCGCTCGATCGGCCGGTGAAAGTCTTACTGCGCGCTAAAGACGTTCTGCACGACTTCTATGTACCGCAAATTCGCAGCAAGATGGACATGGTGCCCGGGATGGTGTCGTACTTTTGGTTTACGCCGACTAAAACCGGAAAGTATGAAACCCTTTGCGCTGAATATTGTGGCGTAGGTCATTACAACATGCGCGGCCATATGATCGTGGAAGAGCAGGGCGTCTTCGATCAATGGCTAAAAAGCCAACCGACTTTCGCGCAGACATTAACGACGGCTCCCAAGCCCGGTCGGGACAGCGTGCTGGAAAAAGGCCGCCAGCTGGTCGAGAGATACGGCTGCAGTGCCTGCCATAGCCAGGATGGCAGTGCCAGTCTCGGTCCTGGATGGAAGGGGTTGTACGGCCGCACTGAACAGCTTGCCGATGGAACCCGTGTGCAGGTCGACGAGGCCTACCTGAAAGAGTCGATTCTCGATCCGAAGGCCCGCCTGGTACAGGGCTACCCGCCGGTGATGGTGGCCTATACTCTCACTGACGATGAACTGGGTGCGCTCGTCGCCCTGATCAAATCACTGGGTGCTGCGCAGCCGGGCGATGAAGCTTCTGCTGGCGAAGCATCGGGCCCGGGTGAAGACCTGGTAGCGCAGGGACAGCGGCTGGCCGGGTCGCTTGGCTGTCTGGCCTGCCACAGTGTCGATGGCAACAAGGGCGTCGGCCCCAGCTGGCAGGGCCTGTATGGCAAGACCGAAACCCTTGCCGACGATACGAGCGTCAAGGTCGATGAGGGTTATATAAAGGAATCGGTTCTTGATCCTGCTGTCAAAGTCGTCAAGGGTTATGCACCCGTTATGCCGGCCTTGAAACCTAGCGACAAGGAGTTGGACGCGCTGATCGCTTTTATCAAATCCAAAGCGAATGCCAACGCTGATGCAAGCAAGGCGGAGCCAGGGAAGTAGCCGTAAAGCAGCCAGGAATACACTGAAACTTCGACAGGAGAATGACGTGATGGCCTATGCGGAGCAAGCCGAGACAGAAGCGCTGCACGAGCCCAAAAGTTTCCTGACCAAATACATCTGGAGCCAGGACCACAAGGTCATAGCCATTCAATATTCCTTGACGGCTCTGTTCGTGGGGCTTATCGCCGTGGTGTTGTCCGACTTGATGCGCATGCAGATAGGCTTCCCCGGCAGTTTGGCGTTCATGGATGCCAGTACTTACTATCAGGCGATGACCATGCACGGCATGATCATGGTCATTTACTTGCTGACGGCCTTGTTTCTGGGAGGCTTCGGCAACTATCTGATCCCGTTGATGGTGGGAGCCCGCGACATGGTCTTCCCCTATGTCAACATGCTCAGCTACTGGTTCTACCTGGTGGCGGTAGTGGTGTTGCTCGCCAGCTTCTTTGTCCCTGGCGGCCCCACGGGTTCAGGCTGGACGCTCTACCCGCCACAGTCCATTGCCCGGGGGACACCGGGGGTCGAGTGGGGCATTGTGCTGATGCTCGTCTCACTGGCGATTTTCATCGTCGCCGCCACCATGGGCGGGTTGAACTACGTCACCACGGTGTTGCAGGCGCGCACGCACGGCATGACATTGTTTCGCATGCCGCTCTCGGTATGGGGAATCTTCATGGCCTCGATCATGGCCTTGCTGGCCTTCCCGGCGTTGTTTGTCAGCGCGGTCATGATGCTGTTTGACAGGCTCTTGGGCACCAGCTTCTTCATGCCGGCAATGATCTCGCTGGGGCAGCAGCTCGATCACCAGGGTGGCAGCCCGATCTTGTTCCAGCACCTGTTCTGGTTCTTCGGCCACCCGGAGGTCTACATCGTTGCGCTTCCTGCGTTTGGTCTGGTCTCCGACTTGATCAGCACCCATGCGCGTAAAAACATCTTCGGTTACCGAATGATGGTGTGGGCCATTATTGCGATTGGCGTACTCAGTTTTGTGGTCTGGGCGCACCATATGTATGTCAGCGGAATGAACCCGTATTTTGGCTTTTTTTTCGCCATCAGCACCTTGATCATCGCGGTGCCGACCGCACTGAAAGTCTACAACTGGGTGCTGACCCTGTGGCGGGGTGACATCCATCTAACCGTGCCTATGTTGTTTGCCCTGGCCTTTATCGTTACCTTCCTGGTCGGCGGTCTGACCGGGTTGTTTCTCGGCAATGTGATCGTGGATATTCCGCTGTCGGACACCTATTTCGTCGTAGCCCATTTTCATATGGTCATGGGTGTCGCACCGGTACTGGTGGTGTTCGGCGGCATTTATCACTGGTTTCCGAAAGTGACCGGGCGCATGACGAACGACATTTTGGGCAAGCTGCATTTCTGGATTACCTTTCTGGGCACCTACGCCATCTTCTTCCCCATGCACTACCTGGGTTTCCAGGGTATGCCACGGCGCTACTACGCCTATGAAAACTACGCGTTCATCCCGCAGTCCGCGCAAGAGTTGAATGCCTTCATTACGGTGGTCGCATTGACCGTCGGCGTTTCCCAGTTGCTGTTTGTGTTCAACCTGGCCTGGAGTGTGTTCAAAGGCAAGCCCGCAGGAAGTAACCCCTGGGGCGCGGCCAGCCTGGAATGGCAAACGCCGAACACCCCACCGGTACACGGTAACTGGGGAGCGAAGCTGCCGGTGGTGCATCGCTGGGCCTATGACTACAGCGTGCCGGGGATAGAACAGGATTTCGTGCCGCAAACGGTCTCCGCCGAGGAACTGGAGCAAATGCGGCAACTCAGTGCCGGAACCAGGATAGCGGACGTTAAAACATGAACAGACTGTTATTGAGAAACGCCGACGGCGCTGACCCCGGCGGCAGTTGGAAGCGCGATCCTGAAGGTATTCAGGCCGCCGCTGACAGAAACCAGACTGCAAGAATAGGCCTGCGCCTGTTTCTGGCTGTGGTGAGCTCGTTATTCTTTCTCTTCCTGCTCGCCTTTATCGCCCGCTCACAAATGGCCGACTGGCTACCCCTGACAGAACCCTTGGCGCCGCTGGCCAATCCATGGCCCTTGTGGCTGAATTCGGCTTTTCTGGTGTTCAGTTGCATCGCACTGCAGTGGTCGCGCATGGCTGCCCGAAAGGCTCGACTGGACGCAACGGTCATTGGTTTTGTATTGGGGGGCGTATTCGCAATTGCCTTTCTGGCGGGGCAACTCTGGGTCTGGCAGCGGTTTGTCGTCTGGGGCTACTTTGTCGCCAGCAATCCGGCCAACAGTTTCTTCTACCTGTTGACCGGTGTGCACGGGTTTCACCTGCTGGGCGGGTTGATTGCCTGGGGCAGAACCGTCGCCAAACTCCTGCGTCACGTGCCGTTGCCGCAACTCAGCGCCAGCGTAGAACTCTGTGCCATCTATTGGCATTACTTGTTGGGTCTTTGGTTCGTGCTGTTCGCGCTGCTGACCAGCACGCCGCAAACCTATGAAGCCATCGCCAGACTCTGCGGCCTGAGGTGAAAAGCCATGGCATCGCACCCACAAGCCCCAGGCGAGTCCAGTTCATCCAGTTCACCAGGCTTGCCACCTGACCCGGGATGGCAGGGCATCGCCAGCGACTGGGCCTCGGATAAGGAGGCTTTCAAGCAGGTCCCCTGGGGCAAGGCGATGATGTGGATATTCCTGCTCAGCGATACGTTTATATTCACCTGTTTTTTAACCGGCTACATGTCGGTACGCATGACCATCACTACCGCCTGGCCGAACCCCAGTGAAGTGTTCGCATTGACGATCGGCGGTAGAGAGATCCCGCTTATTCTGATCGCCATCATGACCTTTGTGCTGATCAGTAGCAGCGGCACCATGGCCATGGCCGTCAACTTCGCCTATCGCCGTGATCGCGCGAAAACCACTGCCCTGATGCTGGCGACCGCTGCCTTGGGTGTGACCTTCGTCAGCATGCAGGCATTTGAATGGACCAAGCTCATCGCAGAAGGAGTACGTCCCTGGGGAAACCCCATGGGGGCGGCGCAATTTGGTGCCACCTTTTTCATGATTACCGGTTTTCACGGGCTGCACGTGTCAATTGGCGCGATCTACCTCAGCATCGTGGCGATGAAAGTAATGCGAGGAGATTATGAGCGCTCCGGAAACTATCAGAACGTCGAGATAGCCGGGCTTTACTGGCACTTCGTGGATTTGGTGTGGGTGTTTATTTTTGCTTTCTTCTATTTATGGTAGAGGAGCACAGGTGATGGCACATGCTCAGGGTCAGCAACATCCAATCAGTTTGTATCTTAAAATATGGGGGCTGTTATTCGTCCTCAGTACGCTGTCGTACCTGGTCGACTACTTCCACTTCCATGGCTACCTTCGTTGGGCCCTGATTATCACTTTCATGTTGTTGAAGGCAGGTCTGATTGTCTCCATCTTCATGCACATGGCCTGGGAACGGTTGGCCATGGTCTACGCCATATTGGTGCCACCGTTGTGTTTGCTGGTGCTCGTCGGACTGATGGCCACCGAAGCAGATTATGTTTTCCTCAGCCGGGTCATTTTCTTTGGTCAATAACCTGCTTTGGATGGCCTTGAGTCTCCAGGGACTAACCCGATATCACTCGTTTGAACTGATGCCATTTGTGCTGCCAGGCTACTGTCCAGTGAGGGGCTGCCGCTCCCGTGCCGGCGATTTTCAGCATTGGATGATGTCCGATTACCTGGTCCAGGACCGATTCCTGATTCGGTTCAACATCCACGAAGAAGATATGTTTGCCTTCTTTTACCACCTGACTGAAATTGCGGAAGTGAGTGTTAGGGACCTGGAACCCAAAAAAACCGCCTTCCCAGATGCAGAAGCCCAAAATAACAATGGCAAGGAAGATAAAAGGCATCCAGCCTGCGGCGGATTCGGTCCAGCCCATCCAATAGGCGCCACCCAGAACCAGTGCTGCGAGGGGCAGACCGATCACCGCGCCAATCTCACCAGAGTGAACAGCATCTTGTTCCATTAACGAGTTAACCTCGTGGAGGTGATGTTGTTCAACATCAGCAACTTTTTCACTGAGCACATGAATCTGCTCGGAATTGATGCCGCTGGCTTCCAGTTCATTTTCAACGGTTTCGAGATCGTTGAGATTGTCACTGATGTAATAGTGTCGATTCATGCCACACCTCCCATCCAGAGTTTGCTGTAGACCTCCTCTGTCCGGCAGCTGTTAACCGAAATTTGCAGTCGCTATCTGTACTGTTGAGAACGTTGCACACTTGATGCAATCTGAGCGGAGTATAGCACTCGCCAACATACGGACCGGTCGGCAAGAGACAACTTGTGCCTGAGGAGCTGCGTAGCAGACATACGACACCTGCGACCGCGATAGTGTCGTGAGATCAATCGCAAGGGCACGCTATTTGATCTGCACAATGACAGGTCCTTCCGTTACGATCGGCGGGTTCGCGTGGATACTCGAGGCATTTTTCTGAATCCAGTTACGCGCGACTTTCAAGCTCGCATCGCTGCCGGCCTTGTCCGTGCAAACAGTCACTGACGTACCGCCATCACCCGTATTCAGCAAGGTGTAGCTTACGAGGCCAGGCACTGTCCGCAGGGCCGCTTCGACGTCGGCGTTGCGCTCTTCCAAAAGCTCGAAAAGCTGCTTTGCTCCAGTACCCAGGTAGGTTCTTATTACCGCATACATGGTCGTCTCCTTTGGGCGTGCCGCCTTGATGCCAATCCAGATCCGTTGATGGCCGCAATCACTCGGGTTTCAGTTCGCCCTGATTTATTAAGCTTAGCCAAACGCCGGTGACATTCGAAATGCAACGACCACCGGCCACGTTTGGCCGATTACTGCTTGTCAGCAAAGGCAGGCAGAAATCAGCCCATTGCAAACATCAAAATAACCCGGCGCTAACTGAACCTCGAACTTTGACGCAACTGCGCCGGACTCACTCCCAGGCGTTGCCTGAAGGTGGTCGCCATGTGCGCCTGGGAATTGAAACCGCAGGCGTAGGCGATTTGCGTCAGTGTGGCGGTCGAATCGCGCATCAGGGCACGGGCCTTGGCGAGGCGTCGGTCGATCAGGTAACTGTGCGGGCTTTTGCCTGTGGCGGTTTTGAATGCCCGCATGAAATATCCTTCGGACAGTCCAAGCAGGCCCGCCATCGCCGGTACGCTCAACGGGCTATCGAGGCCCGCATCAATGAACTCATCGAGCAAGCGCATCCGGTTGCCCGTTATCCTGGCATGGGGCGCTGCCGACACGGCTTCGCTGCCCGTCGTCCGCTCGGACAATGCCAGTGCCCAGGCCTCCCAGTCGTCCTCCACGCACGCGTGCAACAGCGCGGCGCGCATTCGCTGTGCGAGGGCAGTGGCCTGTTGATCGATGCGATTGTTGAAGGCGCGATCCCCGATCAACGCAACACCGTCTGTGCGCATCACCCGCAGGTATTCACCGCCCTTGGGAGATTCGGACAACACGTCACACCCGATGGGGATGAACGCCAGGCCGTTGGGCACGGCATCGAAAGGATGTACCCGGTCGCTACCGATAGCGTGCAGGCCTCGCTGGCTGTCGAAGGCAAAGCCGATTCCCGCCTGGGTCGCTACATATCGGGTCGCGTAGGCGCAACCGGGGAGCAATTCGATCGCCCAGGGGCCGGCCTCGATACGGCGGACCGGTTCGGACAGGAGCGGTGGCGGCAGGCGATTTCGATGGCTCATGAACGCCATAGTAGTGAAGAGGGGGGACAAAAGTCAGGTCGGTTTTTTGAAAGCCGGAGTACTGCGCCCGTGTTCAGACTGGGCAAAATCTCAGGGGGATAACTCATGCACAGACTGACTCGCGACGATATCGAACAGGCAGCACGCAACGTTTATCAGGTCATGCCGGCCACCGCCCAGTACCCTTGGCCCTTGCTGGCTCAGCGGTTGGGTTGCACGGTGTGGGTCAAGCACGAAAATCACACGCCTACCGGTGCTTTCAAAGTACGTGGCGGCATCACGTTCATGCACTGGCTCAAACACGAGCACCCAGGCGCGAAGGGTATTGTCAGCGCTACCCGCGGCAACCATGGCCAGAGCCTGGCGCTGGCGGCTGGCGCACTGGGTTTGAGGGCGCTGATCGTAGTGCCGGAAGGTAACTCGGTAGAAAAGAACAACGCCATGCGCGGCTTTGGCGCTGAAGTGGTCGAGTATGGCCGCGATTTCGATGAGGCCCGTGAAGAGGCTGCACGCCTTGCGCACGTGCATGACCYCTTCCTGGTTCCGCCGTTTCACAGCGAGCTGGTCAAAGGCGTCGCCACTTATGCGCTGGAGCTGTTCAACGCGGCGCCGGACCTGGATACCGTATATGTACCGATTGGCTGTGGATCGGGGATTTGTGGGGTGATCGCCGCCCGCGATGCGCTGGGCCTGAAAACCCGGGTGGTGGGCGTGGTTTCCACGGAAGCGGCGGCCGCACAGTTGTCGTTTGATACCGGAGTCCTGTGCGAAACCGCCTCGGCAACCACCTTTGCCGACGGTCTGGCCGTACGCAAGCCAGTGCCTGAAGCGTTTGCCGTCTACGCGACAGGTGCGGCGCGGATCGTAGCGGTCAGTGATGCGCAGATTGCCGAGGCCATGCGCGTGTATTACACCGATACCCACAACCTCGCCGAAGGGGCCGGTGCGGCGGCGCTGGCAGCGCTCATTTCAGAGCGTGAAGCCATGTCGGGAAGACGGGTGGGGGTGATTCTGTCCGGTGGAAACGTCGACAGATCGGTGTATGCGCACGTGATTGCGTGAAGGGGGCCATGACCCTGGTCACATAAATTTGAAATGCACGGCGTTGCTCGACACAATCGCGCCCCGATCCGGCCAAAGGCGCCGGACGTTCGTGGTGAAAAGGGGCCGCAGTTGAACGAACAGACATTGTCCATGCGCCTGGAACGCGTGGCGGCACATGTGCCAGCCGGTGCGCGCCTGGCCGATATCGGCTCGGATCACGGCTACCTGCCGGTGGCGTTGATGCGCCGTGGCGCCATTGTCGCGGCGGTGGCYGGCGAGGTGGCGCTGACGCCGTTCCACGCGGCCAACCGCACCGTGCGTGAGAATGGCCTGGAGCCGCAGATCACCGTGCGCCTGGCCAATGGTCTGGCGGCAATCGAGCCGGGAGACGGGATCACGGCGATCAGCCTCTGCGGTATGGGCGGCGAAACGATCCGCGACATTCTCGACAGCGGCAAGGCGTACCTGAGCGGTCAGGAGCGCCTGATCCTGCAACCCAACGGCGGCGAACAGCCACTGCGCCAATGGCTGATGGAAAATGGCTATCGCATCCTCTGCGAGGAAGTGCTGCGGGAAAATCGTTTCGACTACGAAATCATCGTCGCCGAGCGAAACGGGCCGGTGATCTACACCGCCCAGGAGCTGTACTTCGGGCCGTTGCAGATGCAGGCCCGCAGTCCGGCGTTCCTGGTCAAGTGGCAGCGCAAGTTGCGCCAGAAACACAAGACCCTGAGCCACTTTGCCCGGGCGCAGCAGGCCGTGCCCGAGGAGACCGTGCAGGACATCGCGCGGCAGGCCCGGTGGATCACCGAGTTGCTGGCTTGAGCCCGCACTGACCGGTAGACAATGTTCGCCATCGGTCGGGTCTGGCGACGTGAGTTCAGTGCGATTGCTGTTTTTTTTCCGGCAAAAGACAGGAAACGATTCAGCTCCGTAGCAATGCAGGTTTCAGCCAGGGAAACAGGTACCCCTGGGTGTTGGATTTAGTACCGTTTGTCGAGCGTTCTGCTTAAAAAGTGAACGATTTTGATATGCTTCGCTCTGATTCACCAGCAGGCGGAACCTTCGAGAGTTCGCACTGCACTCACTAATAAAATGGACGTATACCTCATCTGCATTGAATGGAATGCGCATGGGGATTTTTTTTACCTGAGACCTGGAGTGATAGTATGCCGTCATCACTGACTCGCTGGGCGAGTCGCTCTCTCTTGTAATACCAAATTATTTAGTTGCTTCAATCAATGCGAACTTGGTCGTGCAGGCGCAATTAATCAATTAATTCGCATGCCTGGGGCATGGTCAATTTGCACTGCCGCAATAAGTGGAGATGTAGTCTTGGATATTAATACAATGATTGGCCTGATCGGCCAGAAAGAATCCATGGAGTTTTTGCGTTTAGGCGTAGTGTACGTTCACCTGCTGGCTTGCTGCGTAGCTATCGGACTGGTGTTTGCCAGTGATGCCGCAATGGTCAAGGATTTACTGAAAGGTCGTGTGTCGTCGGGGCACGACAATGAACATATGGCCAGTCTTCAGAAGTCTGTTGCCAATGCGTTGATATTCTTGTGGGTGACTGGTGCTGCGATTATAGGTATTGATTACCTTGATAAAGGCATGAACTATTTTGCCAATCCGAAACTTCAAGCCAAGGTCATTATTGTATTGTTGCTGACATTCAACGGCATGTTGTTACACCGTTATGTATTGCCGGCAATGCTGAAGGCCGGGTCGCTGCTGGACCTTAAGGTCAATGTGCGAATGTTTGCCCTGTTCTCTGGCGCACTGTCGGGCGTGTCCTGGCTGTATGCCGCCATGCTCGGTGTCGGTCGACCGCTGGCCTGGAAGTATTCGCTCACCGAGTTGCTGATGGCCTATCCGGTGTTGATCGTGCTCGGCTTTGCGATGATGGTGGCGCTGACTCAGTGGGCGCGTAAACGCAACGAAGCAGCGCCAGTTCAGGAGACTTCGTGGCTGTTTGCGGGTATTCCTGCGCTGCGCTGAGCTGACGAAAATCCAGGTGAAAGACGGGTAAAACCGTTTGACCCCTTGAAACATCAGACCCCCTCCTGGCGAGGGGGTTTTTTGTGCGTGTAGGAAACAGGAGTCAAAGAAAACCGGCTCGATTGGCTAATGCCAGTCAGTTAAGCGGTAATGCGATCTGTAGCAGCTGCCGAGCCCGCGAGGCTGCGTTCGGCTGCGAAGCAGTCGTGAGTCCAGCTGACGCGGCCTGCCTGACGTACCGCGA
>NZ_JBFREX010000051.1:0-70020 GCF_052114525.1 Pseudomonas sp. KB_15
TAGCGCATTGGAATACTGCGACGGAAACGGGTACAGCCCCGGCTGGCGCATGAAGGCTTCGAGCGCCGCGGCCGAAGGGCCGCTGCGGGCGATGCTGTTCGGGTCCTGCACGGGAGCCGGGCCGACGGTCGGAACCGGGAAAGTCAGGGACGGCGCTGGCAGTGTCGGGTCGAGTTTCTCCGTGCCGAATTCTTCGAACAGCAGCAGTTGTTGAGTGTACGGCTGCGCCCCAAACAATGGGCTGGGCTTGCCATTGGTGGGGATTTTGAATGAAGTTTGCAGGGCTGGCGGCAGCACGTTTTCGGTCGTTGGCGTGGTGCGGGTGCCGTACATACCATTGGGCAGGGCGATGGAACCCTGGTAGGTGGGAGGCATGGTCAGTATCGAATCCAGCGCAGCCTTGGGGTCGGCCGCCGGGTTGGTATACGCCGAAGGATCCGTTGGCGGCGGCTGGCTGACATCGTCAAGCGGTGCAGCGTTGGCGTTGCCGAAGCTGATGTTGATCAGCATCACAGCGGCGATGCCCGGTTTTCGGAAAAAACCGAGTGACTGGAGGTCAGGCATTTTTTTCATGTTGTTCCCCTCGGGGGCGCGCCGGTGTGGCAGACGTTCGCAATTCGCTTAATGCAAGAGGTGCGCCAATCGCGGGGAGATCAAGGGAGACAAAAACCTGATTGATATCAAAAGGCTGGCGGTTTGGACTTTAGTCGCCGCGCCGCAGTGGGTGGGAATCCTCAAAGATGGGGGGCTTCACCCACCTATTCCCCTCACTCACACCACAGACCGGCGTGATGGTGGACGCGTTCGCGAGCAGGCGAGCTCCCACAGAAGATCGAGGAGTGGGCAAAACCGCAGTCCCCTGAGGGAGCGGGCCTGATCGCGAAGAGGCAAGTTTATCCAGCACAAAGTGTGCCTGAGTCACTGCTGTCAGCTTCGAAAACGCAACGCCTTCAGCAGTAACGCAAGCGCCTGCGATGCGCATGGCTGATGAATGGGGGTTGTCCATCAGCCTTCGGACCGGACGCGTCAGGCGCGCTATGATAGGCGGCCCTTGCCTCCCGGAGTCCGTCACCGCAATGCCCCTGATCAGCCATTTCAAGACCCCGTGCCCCGAGCACATCAATAGCCAGATCCTGCAGATGGTGGTCGACAACCTGACCGACATCAGCATGGTCGCGATCCCGCCCAGCAACCTGCTGTACAACCTCTATCAATATGCGATCGGCTATGAGGTGCATCTGTATCTGGAGGCGCTGAACGGAGAAAAGGGCATTGCCGTGGAGTTGATCGTTGCCACTGACGAAGACGACCCGCAAAAGGTGATTGGCTTTTTGCTGTACCTGCCGGTGCAGGACGACCCCGAGGCTTGCGGCGTGGCGTACATGGCGGTACAGGCCGAATATCGGCGCCAGGGCGTGGCCCGGCGGATGCTGCGGGAGATGGTCGGCCGTTATCCCCATGCCGAGTTGACCTGTGCGGTGGCCAAGGTGCCGTATTTCGAAGCGATGGGCTTTCAGGTAGTGGGCGTGCGTGCGACCCAGGTGTTGATGAACACCCGCGACCACGCTACCGATGGCTTGATGGCGCTGCTGGACGTGGCGTCGATCTACAGCTCGCTGGAAGTGCGGCAGATTCATACCTACCTGCTGCAAAAGCACGGCAAGCGGGCCATGACCGACGCGGAAAAACAACGCGACCGGCATCTGGACCAGTTGACGCGCAAGGCTCAGGAGTTTGTGCGGGCGCGGTTGGGTGATGATGCGGTGCCGGTGTCTGGCCCCCGGTTGCGCCTGGTCTGATCGCACTCTCCCAAACACCACAAATCCCCCTGTGGGAGCGGCGGTGCGGCGATCCGACTTGCTCGCGAAGGCGGTGTGTCAGCCAACATTTATGGCGACTGAAACGACGCCTTCGCGGGCAAGCCCGCTCCCACAGGGATTGAGTTGTCCGCGAGAGAGCCGGTCAGCGTTTAGGCCAGCTTCACATTCATGGTGATCCGCGCCGTGAACACCTTCTTGCCCTCGGCATCGTGAATGTCCACCGGCACGATCTTGTCGCCTTCAGTGGTCCAGTCCACTGCATCCCCCGCGGCCACCGCCGTCACATCGCTCTTGGCCTTGGCCAGGTATTCCACGGTCATGCCTTTGGGAATCCAGCGTGCGCCGGCGGGAATGGAGACGTCGGTCATCATCCCGGCGGCCAGTTCGGCGGCGTTGCACATGGCAATCGCATGCACCGTACCCAAATGATTGGTGATCTCCCGGGCAAACGGCACATGCACGGTGGCAGAGCCTTTGCGCAAATCCTTGACCAGCGGGTTGATGCTGGAGAAATAGGGCGCCACCTGGCAGGCCATTTTGCTGAACCCTTCTGGCCCTGCGCTGTTGAACATGCTGAGGAACTGACTCATTTTTTTGCCTCTTGAGGATGACAGTTTGCAGAATATTCTTCCGTAACAGAATAATGTTCTGTAACGGAACAGTATTCTGTTGAAAGGAAATCTGTCAACCTAGCGCCACTTGTTCGCTGGCAACCACCAGCCTCCACCCATGACTTTCCCGGACTGTTTTTCAGCATGGATACCGCCGATCTACTCGAACGCTGCTACCCCGGACGACGCGCCGAACTCAAGCGCGACATCTTCAGAAAGGCCCTCGGCCTGTTCAACGAACAGGGGATCGAGGCCACGACTATCGAAATGATTCGCGCCGAATGCGATACCAGCGTGGGCGCGATCTATCACCATTTCGGCAACAAGGAAGGCCTGGTGGCGGCGCTGTTTTTTACCGCCCTCGATGATCAGGCCCGTTTGCGCGACAGCTACCTGGCTGACGCCAAAACCACTCAAGCAGGGGTGCATGCGCTGGTGCACAGCTATGTGGATTGGGTCGATAGCCAGCCGGAGTGGGCACGGTTCCAGTACCACGCACGGTTTGCCGTCACCAAGGGGCCGTTCAAGGATGAACTCGCCACCCGCAACAAGACGCGCAACAAGCAGTTGCTGGAGTGGCTGAGGGCACAGGGTAATGAGCTGGGGAGTTTTCCGGCGGAGTTGATACTGTCACTGATCGTCGGCCAGGCCGACAGCTACTGCCGCGCCTGGTTGTCGGGCCGGGTCAAGGGCAGCCCGAAGGCGTACCGGGACATGCTGGCGCAGGCGGCGTGGCGTTCGCTGTGCATCCCCCAACCCCAATGAAAATCCCCCCCTGTGGGAGCGGGCTTGCTCGCGAAGGCGTCATATCAGTCGCCAACCATGTTGGCTGACACACCGCCTTCGCGAGCAAGCTCGCTCCCACATTGGAGATGTGTTGATTGGAAAATGGTTTTTCAGAGGCAAAAAAAGAGCCTCAAAGCTCTTTGATGGGGAGGAAGTAGAGCCGAGAGGCTCAAGATGCGCATGAAGCAGGCGGTGAGCTTGGTAGGGGTTCAGTGCACTCACCACCTGCGCAGCGATTTGAGTCAACAAACGGCTGCGCAAGTTCATCGTAAAAAGACCAAGTGTTTCACTCAAGTACCACTAGTCGCATCCCCCGGCCAGCCGGCGCGGCGCAACGCCTTGAGCAACGTTTCGACATCCAGCCCTGGTACCGCATGCCCATTGCCTTCGGCGGTGTCGGCGGCGAGCAAGGCATTGATGATGGCTTCTTCCACGGCTTCGGTGGCGGCCAGGAACAGCTCGCTGATGTGGTCGTTGTTGACCATGCTCAGGTTGTCGGTGGTCGGCGCTTTCTTGCTCTCATAGGCGGCTGGTGGCACGTGATCGTTACCGGTGGCGAAGGCGATGAAGATGTCGCCGCTGTGGTCCTCATTACCGCCGCCGGTGCGGGCCAGGCCGAGGCTGGCGCGTTGGGCCAGGCGCGTGCACTGGTGTGGCAGCAACGGCGCATCGGTGGCCAGGCAGACCACGATCGAACCCATGCCCGGATGCGGTAACGAGGCCTTGAGGAATGGCGAATCGACCTGTTCCATGTAGCGCCCGACCGGATAACCATCGACGCGCAGTTCATGGCGGATGCCGTGGTTGGCCTGGACAATCGCCCCCACCGTCCAGCCGCCCTGGGCGCTGTTCAAGCGTCGCGACGCGGTGCCGATGCCGCCCTTGAACTCATGGCAGATCATGCCGCTGCCACCGCCGACATTGCCTTCGGTCACCGGACCGCCCGCCGCCGAACGCACGGCCTGGGCCACGTGTTCCGGCTTCACGTGAAAGCCGTTGATGTCGTTGAGCAAGCCGTCGAAGGTTTCCAGCACCACCGGCATGTTCCAGTAGAGACGCCCGTCATCGGGTTGCTGCTCGCGGTCGAGCACAATCAGCGCATCGCGTACCACACCCAGGCTATGGGTGTTGGTGAACGCGATGGGGCTGGTCAGCAAGCCCGCTTCGCGAATCCACTCCAGCCCTGTGGCATCGCCGTTGCCGTTGAGCACATGCACGCCGGCAAAGCACGGTTGCTGGCTGGTGGAACCGGCGCGCGGTTCGATGACGGTGACGCCCGTGAGGATGTCGCGGCCGTTGGTGGTGCGTCCTCGTACATTGCTGTGGCCGACCCGTACGCCGGGGACGTCGGTGATGGCATTGAGCGGGCCGGGTTGCAGTTGGCCGATCGGGATGTTCAGGTCGCGGGCGCGTGGTTTCATGGGTTTTCTCATCTTCGATTCGTGGCAGAAAAAATTGGCGGGGCGGATGCTTTACCTGTGGGAGCGGGCTTGCCCGCGATGGCGTCATGTCAGCCAACATCAATGCTGAATGTGCTGGCCTCATCGCGAGCAAGCTCGCTCCCACAGGGTTTTGTGGTGTCCTCGTCACTGACCGTTTTTGACCTTGCTCCAGATCCGCGTGCGCACGCGCTCGGTAGCCGGCGGCAGGGGCTGGAGGGTGAACAGGGTGGCCATGGCTTCGGCTGGCGGGTAGACGGCCGGGTTGCTGCGGGTCGCCTCGGCAACCAGCGTCGTGGCGCTGCGGTTGCCGTTGGGATAATTGAGGTGGTCGCTGACCGGGGCGATGACTTCAGGGCGCATCAGGTAGTCGATGAAAGCCATCCCTTGTTCCGGGTGCGGTGCGTCCTTGAGCAGCACCAGCGTGTCGAACCACACCGGCGCGCCTTCCTTGGGCAGGCTGTAGGCGATCTTCACACCGTTGCCGGCCTGCTCGGCGGTGGCCTTGGCTTCGAGCATCGCGCCGGACCAGCCGACCGCCACGCAGATGTTGCCATTGGACAGGTCGCTGATGAACTTCGACGAGTTGAAGTAGGCAATGTGCGGACGCAGCTTGAGCAGCAGTGCTTCGGCTTTTTTGTAGTCCTCGGGGTTAGTGCTGTTGGGTGGCAGGCCGAGGTAGTGCAGGGCGACCGGCAGCATCTCCGACGGCGAGTCGAGCATGGCCACGCCGCACTCGCCAAGTTTGGCCAGGTTCTCCTCCTTGAACACCAGGTCCCAGGAATCCACCGGCGCCTTGTCACCCAGCACCGCGCGCACTTTGTCGACGTTGTAGCCGATGCCGTTGGTGCCCCAAAGATACGGCACGGCGTACTGGTTGCCCGGATCGTTGTTGGCCAGTTTCGCCAGCAGATCGGCGTCCATGTTCTTGAAGTCCGGCATCTGCGCCCGGGGCAATGGCGCCAGGGCACCGGCCTTGATCAGGGTGGGCAGACTGAAATTGCTCGCCACCACCACGTCGTAGCCGCTGCGGCTGGTGAGCAGTTTGCCTTCGAGTACTTCGGCGCTGTCGAAGGTGTCGTAGACCGGTGCGATCCCGGTGTCACGCTTGAAATCCTGCAGGGTGGTGGGGCCGATGTAGTCGTACCAGTTGTATACGTGCACGGTCGGGGTTTCGACGGCAAAGGCCGACAGTGACACGGCCAGACAGGCGCCAAACCCCAGATTGAAATACAAGCGGTGACGACTCATGATGCGGCACTCCTGGCCTGCTATGGCCGGTGGTAATCAGGAGTTTGCAGCGTATCGACCGGGGTGGCCTTCACCCATTCCCATCATGGGTTACTCAAAAGGGGTAGTGCGTGGACGCGTTGTTGAAAGAGTTGCCGGTGCACCAGGGGCTGGCGCGGGTTTTCACGACGGTGGGGCGGGACGGTTTCTGGCGTGCGCTGGTCGATACCCTGCGCTTGCTGGTGCCGCTGGACAACGCCCTGGTGGCGCTGATGCGTCCGGGCCATGTGCCGCGCCTGCTGATTGATTTCGATGCCAAGGGCAGCAGTGATGAGCACGAAGAACTGGCGGACTACCGCGCCGGCATGTACCTGCTCGATCCGTTCTATCAAGCCGCCTGCGCGGGCATCGCCGACGGCTTGCACAGCCTCGAATCGGTGGCCCCCGACCAGTTCCAGCACAGCGAGTACTACCTGAGTTACTTCAGTACCGTGGTCGGTGGGGACGAGTTGCAGTTCATGGTCAACATCGACGGCGCCGTGCTCGGCCTGTCCCTCGGGCGTTCGACGCGCTTCAGCCTTGAGGAGCAGGGCCGCCTGCTGTGCGTGCGTGACTGGGTGCTGGCAGCGATGCGCCGACACCTGGATTTGCTGCCGCCGGAAGGGCCGGTCGCCGAACCACCGGCCGGCGATCTGGCGACCTTGCTCGATCGCTTCGACGCACGCCTGACGCTGCGGGAAATCGAAACCGCGCGCCTGATTCTCCAGGGCTTCTCCAGCAAGGCCATCGCCCAGCAAATGGGCATCTCCCCGGAGACAGTGAAAGTGCACCGGCGCAACCTCTATCACAAGCTCAATGTGAACGGGCATGGCGAGTTGTTTGCGCTGGTGTTGCAGCCGCGATAAGTCCGTTGACCCTGGTGACCATTCCGACGTCATCGCGAGCAGGCTCGCTCCCACAGGTGTTGTGAACGCCGCCAATCCAGTGTGGGAGCGAGCCTGCTCGCGAAACAAGCGACTCGGTGTTACTGCCGAAACACCAACGCCTTCAACCCACACTCGACATTGGCATCCGGAAACTCCGGCGGATTCTCCAGCCGCTGCTCGAACCGCAAGCTCGGGGCTTCGCGGGTCACGCCGTCAATGAGGAAGTCGGCACCAAATGCCGGGTCGTTCATGCACGCCAGCACGGTACCTTGCGGGCTGAGCAACTCCGGCAAACGGCGCAGCACGCGCTGGTAATCCTTGGTCAGCAAAAAGCTGCCTTTCTGGAACGACGGCGGGTCGATGATCACCAGGTCGTACGGGCCTTTGCCGATCACCTTGCCCCAGGACTTGAAAAGGTCGTGGCCGAGGAAACTCACTTTGCTCAAATCGTGGCCGTTGAGCCGGTGGTTGTCGCGACCACGGCTCAGGGCCGGGCTCGACATGTCGAGGTTGACCACGTGGGTCGCGCCGCCTTCGATGGCCGCCACCGAGAAACCGCAGGTGTAGGCGAACAGGTTCAATACCCGCTTGCCCTCGGCATTGGCCCGTACCCAGTCGCGGCCGTAGCGCATGTCGAGGAACAGCCCGGTGTTCTGTTTGCGGCCCAGGTCGACCCGGTACTTCAGGCCGCCCTCGGTGATGGTCATTTCCTCGATGACTTCCCCGAGCAGCCATTCGGTGGTGCTTTGCAGCAGGTAGCGATGTTGCAGCAACAGCGTATGGGCGCCGGATTTTGCCCACTGCCCAGACCGGGTGATCGCCATCAGCACCTGCTTCAAGTCTTCCAGTTGCTCAGCTTCCGGCTCCTTGAACAGCGCCACCAGCACCACACCTTGCAGCCAGTCCACGGTCACTTGCTCCAGCCCCGGCCAGCAGCGGCCACGGCCGTGGAACAGGCGGCGGGTTTCGGCAGGGGCGGCTGCCAGTGCCGTCAGCAAGTGGTCGTGAAGGGTGGCAAGGGCGTCTGTGTTCATTGGTCTGGGTCGGCAATTTGCGGGGGCGGCATTTAACCATAATTGCACAACCGGCGGACCACCACAGAACCCTGTAGGAGCGAGCTTGCTCGCGATAGCGGTGGGTCATTCAGCAGTTGTATCGCCTGACACGACGCCATCGCGAGCAAGCTCGCTCCCACAGGTTTTTCGGTGCTCGTTGTGAGCGAGTTATCACGTTTAATTTAACTTTACGTGAGGATTTGGCGATC
This sequence comes from Pseudomonas sp. KB_15, assembly GCF_052114525.1. Taxonomy (NCBI): domain Bacteria; kingdom Pseudomonadati; phylum Pseudomonadota; class Gammaproteobacteria; order Pseudomonadales; family Pseudomonadaceae; genus Pseudomonas; species Pseudomonas sp. KB_15. The sequence goes on from NZ_JBFREX010000051.1 coordinate 8,077, forward strand.
TTCCGGCTCCCATAATCGGCTCCAACGAATAACAACCGGGAGCCGGACATGTCGCAGACCACTCCTTCACCCAAGTCCAGTCATCCACGCTGGCTACGCCTGACTCACTGGCTCAACGCCCTGGCGGTGCTGGTGATGGTTACCAGCGGCTGGCGCATCTACAACGCCTCGCCGATCTACGAATTCAGTTTTCCCAAGTCGATCACCCTCGGCGGCTGGCTTGGCGGCGCGCTGCAATGGCATTTCGCAGCGATGTGGTTCCTGGCGATCAACGGTCTGATCTACCTCGCCTTCAACCTGTTCAGCGGACGCCTGAAGCGGCGTTTCTTCCCGGTTTCGCCCAGAGGCGTGCTGCATGACCTGTGGGCCGCGTTGCGCGGAAAGCTCGGACACGCCGACCTCAGTCATTACAACCAGGTGCAACGAGTCGCCTACCTGTTCGTGATGGTCGATATCACGCTGCTGGTGCTCTCCGGGCTGGTGTTGTGGAAGTCGGTGCAGTTCCCGCTGTTGCGTGAATTGCTGTTCGGTTACGAAGGCGCGCGCCGTGTGCACTTCTTCGCCATGGCTTTATTGGTGGCCTTTGTGGCGGTGCATCTGCTGATGGTCGCGCTGGTTCCGAAAACGCTGTGGGCCATGATCGTCGGCCGCAAGGAGCAGGTATGAAAAAGCGCATTCAGGTACCCGGGCTGGACGAGGCTTCGATCCTGATCGACGCCCGCAAGATTCTCGCCCCACAGATCGAAGACCGCTCGCGCCGCTCGTTCCTGCTGCGCGGCCTGACCCTCGGCGGCGTGGCGATGTTGTCCGGTTGCAACATCACCGACAACGAAAGTGTCGAGACGGCGTTGTCGTCCATGTCGCGCTTCAATGACCGCGTGCAAGGCTGGCTGTTCAACCCCAACGCGATGGCGCCGACTTATCCCGAATCGATGATCACCCGGCCGTTTCCGTTCAATGCCTTTTACGGCATCGACGAGGCACCGACGGTGGAGGAGGAGGGCTATCGCCTGGAAGTCACCGGACTGGTCGCCGACAAGCGCAGCTGGCGCCTCGAAGAGCTGCGCGCCATGGCCCAGACCGAGCAGATCACCCGGCACATTTGCGTTGAAGGCTGGAGCGCGATCGGCCGTTGGGGCGGCGTGCGTTTCAGCGATTTCCTCAAGCGCATCGGCGCCGACACCGATGCCAAATACGTCGGTTTCAAATGCGCCGACGACTACTACACCAGCATCGACATGGCCACCGCGCTGCACGCGCAGACCCTGTTGACGCTGACCTGGGACGGCGCGGTGCTGCCGCGCGAATACGGCTTCCCGATGAAGCTGCGTATGCCCACCAAGCTTGGCTACAAGAACCCCAAACACATTCAGGCGATTTTCGTCAGCAACACCTACAGCGGCGGCTTCTGGGAAGACCAGGGCTACAACTGGTTTGGTGGCAGCTGATGAATGCCCGAAACATTCACCGTCCGCAAACCCGTGCTCCAAGGAGTTTCACCATGAAAAAGTTGACCACCGTTGTTCTGTCCATGTGCCTGGCCGTTGGCGCTGCCTCTGTGTTCGCTGCTGACACGATGAGCAACGACAGCATGAGCAAGGACTCGATGTCCAAGGACGCCATGTCCAAGGATGCGATGAAGAAAGATGCGATGAAGAAGACCGATTCGATGTCCAAGGACGCCATGAAAAAAGGCGATGCGATGTCCAAGGACGCGATGAAAAAAGGCGACTCCATGTCCAAGGACGCCATGAGCAAAGATGCGATGAAAAAGGACGCCACGTCGCAGTAATCCCAGGCAACCTCGGACCCTGTGGGAGCGGGCTTGCCCGCGAAGACGGACGCCCACCAGCTCATCAACAACAAAAAAGAGCGTTTGCAACCATGACTCATCATCACTGCCGCGTCTTCGCCAGCGTCCTGCTGCGCTCTTCGAACCCGAACATCTGCCACGCCAGGCCCTGTGCTTGCGTGTGCTGCTGAACACCCAAACACATCCCTCTGCGTCCCCAAGAGTAATGATCATGAAAGAACTCGACCTGTACATCGGTGAAGGTTTCGAAGGCCCGGGCGTGAACGCCGCGCACATCAACATCCTGATCGGCCCGCGCAACGGCCCGGCAGGGCAAGCGTTCGCCAACAGCCTGGCGTCGCCAAGCCAGGGTCACTGCCCGTTCATGGTGATCGCCCAGCCGAACATCCCGGTCAAGCCGATGACCCTGTATGTGAACAAGGCCGCGATCGGTAGCGACCTGCACGGCAACGCCACCTGGGGCGCGTCCCAGGCCGGCATCGCCAAGGCGGTTCTGGAAGCGTTGCTTGACGGCACCCTGCCGCCGGAAGCCGAGGACGAGTGGGCCATCGTGACGGCCAACTGGGTCAACCCGGCCTGCGATGACCTCGACGCCGTGTACCTGAACAACTACAACGCCTGCCGCACCGCGATCCGCGCCGCCCTGACCGGCAAACCGGAAACCGCGCAGCTCAAGGATGTGGTCGATCACATCAGCAACCCTTTCTACACGCCAAAAGCCTGAGGTCCGCGCCATGCAATACATTCGTTTGGGCAACTCCGGCCTCGAAGTCTCCCGCCTGTGCCTGGGCACCATGAACATGGGCACCCCGGACTGGAAACCGTGGATCTTCGATGAGAAGAAAAGCGAGCCGATCGTCAGGCACGCCCTGGACAACGGCGTGAACTTCATCGACCTGGCGGACTTCTATTCCGCTGGAGTCGGCGAGGAAGTGGTGGGGCGTATCGTCAAGCGCCTGGCCCGTCGTGAAGACCTGGTGATCACCACCAAGGTCGGCTACGGCACCCGCAGCGGCATCAACGCCAGCGGTCACTCGCGCAAGCACATCATGGACAGCATCGACGCCTCGCTCAAACGCCTGGACATGGATTACGTCGACGTCTTCATGTTGCACTACTTCGACATCAACACCCCGGTCGAAGAAACCATGAGCGCGATGAACGACATCGTGCGTTCCGGCAAGGCCCGCTACATTGGCGTGTCGACCATGCTCACCGGGCAACTGGCGAAAATCCTCATGGCTTGCGAGCGCAATGGCTGGGTCAAGCCGATCAACATGCAGCTGCAACTGAACTGCGCCTACCGTGAAGAAGAGCGCGAGATGATCCCGTTCTGTCGTGATCAGGGCCTCGGTGTCTCGGTGTTCAGCCCGTTGGCTCGCGGCCTGCTGACCGGTGACGCGCAGTCGACCCGCAATCAGACCGACTTCTTTACCCAGCAGATGTACAGCGACGAAGCCTCGTTCGAAATCGCCCATTCGGTGCAACGTGTCGCCCGTGCCCGTGGCGTGTCCAACGCGCAGATCGCCCAGGCGTGGGTGGCCAACCATCCGGGCGTGGATTGCATGCTGGTCGGCGCCGACACCACCGAACAGTTCGACAGTGCCCTGGCGGCCCTGGAAACCAGACTCGACGCCGAAGAGCTGCACGAGCTGGAACGCAACTACACGCCGTGCGACGTGATCAACGATTACACCGCTGGCAGGCGCATCCTGCGTACCGCCCGTCCGGGTCTGGAACGCTTCAACCTGACCGAGGCCGTGGCATGAGTACTTTGATCCGCCACGGCAATTTCATCGATGGGCAATGGTTAAGCGGTGAGGGGCCCAGCGGCGGTGCGACTTATCCGGTGCTGAACCCGGCCAACGGCGAGCTGATCGCCGAGGTGCAAAAGGCCGGTGCTGAAGAGACTGATTTGGCCATCGAAGCCGCCAACCGTGCATTGCCGGCGTGGCGCAAGCTGACCGCCAAGGAACGCAGCCAACGCCTCAAGCGCTGGAGCGAACTGATGCTGAGCAACCAGAAGGATCTGGCCACGCTGCTGAGTCGCGAACAAGGCAAGCCATTGGCTGAGGCCATGGGCGAAGTGGTGTATGCCGCGAGCTTCCTGGAGTGGTTCGCCGAAGAAGCCAAGCGTGCATATGGCGATGTGATCCCGAGCCACAAGGCCGATGCGCGGATCATCGTCACCAAGGAAGCCATCGGCGTGGTCGCGGCGATCACGCCGTGGAACTTCCCGCTGGCCATGGTCACCCGCAAGGTCGGCCCGGCGCTGGCCGCCGGTTGCACGATGATCCTCAAACCGTCGGAAGAAACCCCGCTGTCGGCCTTCGCGCTGGCGGTGCTGGCCGAGCAGGCCGGGATTCCGGCCGGTGTGTTCAACATCGTCTCCGGTGATGCCGTGGCGATTGGCGGTGCGCTGCAAGCGTCCAGCGTTGTGCGCAAGCTGTCGTTCACCGGCTCGACCCGCACCGGTAAATTGTTGATGCGCCAGGCCGCCGACACCTTGAAAAAGGTCTCGCTGGAACTGGGCGGCAACGCGCCGTTCATTGTGTTCGACGACGCCGATCTGGATGCAGCGGTCAAAGGCGCGATGGCCTCGAAGTTCCGCAATACCGGACAAACCTGTGTCTGTGTGAACCGCTTCTTCATTCAGGACGGTGTGTACGAAGCCTTCACCGGCAAACTCGCCGAAGCGGTTGCAGCGATGCGCGTCGGCAGTGCGTTGGACGGTGAAACCGAGCAAGGCCCGCTGATCAATGGCGCCGCACTGGCCAAGGTCGAGCTGCACGTGAGCGACGCGGTGGAGAAGGGCGCCAAAGTCCTGTGTGGTGGCCGTCGTCATGCGCTGGGCGGCACGTTCTACGAGCCGACCATCCTCGCCGAAGCCAACAGCGAGATGCTGATCGCCCAGGATGAAACCTTTGGCCCGGTGGCGGCCTGCTTCCGTTTCAAGGACGAAGCCGAAGTGCTGCAAAAGGCCAACGACACGCCGTTCGGTTTATCGGCCTATTTCTACAGCCGTGACATCGGTCGCGTGTGGCGCATGGCCGAAGGGCTGGAAGCGGGCATGGTCGGGATCAACGAAGGGATCATTTCCACGGAAGTGGCGCCGTTCGGCGGCATCAAGGAATCGGGCCTGGGTCGCGAAGGATCGAAGTACGGTCTGGATGACTACCTGGAAATCAAATACCTGTTGATGGGTGGTTTGTAAGGACGTACGCCGCCCCCTGTAGGAGCGAGCCTGCTCGCGATGGACTTGAGAACTCCGCGGGGTGTCAGGCTCCCCGCGATATCGTTGACGTCCATCGCGAGCAGGCTCGCTCCTACAGGAGTTACACGTTTCATTTCTCCGTCAATAACAACAATTGGAGATTTACATGTCCGTACAACCGGTAAAAATCGACGACCTGCCCATTGGCCGCTTTCACATCAAGATCGCCGGCCTGACCTTGAGCCAGGCGGGCAAGGCGCAGAGTCCTGTGGAGGGTGGTTCGACGGTGGCAGTGAAAGTGGCTGCCCGGGTCTAACTGACTGTCGAAGATCCAAATGTGGGAGCGGGCTTGCTCGCGAAAGTGCTGTGTCAGGCGATACAAATGTCGACTGACACTCCGATTTCGTGAGCAAGCCCGCTCCCACAAGGGGGATGTTGGTGTATCAGGGATTGCTGACCAGTCCCAACCACTCGGTAAACAACCGCACCTTCGACAGGCCCTGCTTGTCATTCGCCACATCCAGCCAATAGCCATAGGGCCCGGCCACTTCCACCGGGGTGATCGGCAGCAGGCTGCCATTGGCCAGTTCCTTTTCGATCATCTGCCGGTCGATCACCGCCAGCCCACCGCCCGCCAGTGCGGTGTGGATCACCTGGTCCAGGGTGCTGAATTCCAGCCCTTGCCCGGCATCGATGTCGTCCCGGCCCATGGCTGCCAGCCAGTTCTCCCAGACCTTCAGGCGTTTGCCGTCGTGCAGGATGTGCAGCAATGGAAATTGCCGCAGGTCCGGCGGCTGCTCGCCATTGAACAACTCCGGACTGGCCACGGCGATGTGCCGCTCCATCACCAGTAACCGACTGCTGCAATGGCTGGCGGCTTCGAGGCCGAAGCGGATATGGCAGTCGATTTCCGCAAGACTCTCGTGGCCCATCTGGTTGGTCACGCTGAGGTTGATGTCGGGATAGCGCTGAACGAACGCTCGCAGGTGCGCCGACAGCCAGCGTGTCGCCCAGGTGGGCGGCGCGACAATGCGCAGGCGTTGGCGCAGATTGGGCACGCGTACCGCTTGCAGGGCGCGTTCGATATGGTCGAAGGCTTGCGCCAGATGCGGCGAGAGGGCGGTGCCGGTTTCGGTCAGGGTCAGGCCCTGGGGCGTGCGGACGAACAGCGCGACGCCGAGGTAGTCTTCAAGCTGTTTGATCTGCCGGCTGACGGCGCCCTGGGTGACGTTCAGTTCCAGGGCCGCCTGGCTGAAACTGCGATGCCGCGCGACCTCTTCGAAGACGCGCAGCATGTTGAGCGAGGGCAGTTGACGCATGGGAGGGGGCTCATTTCTGAAGTGTTTTGTAGCGTCTATCTGACTATTGGCAACGAGCCGATGCAAGTGTTGTTTGGGCTGACGCCATCGCGGGCAAGCCCGCTCCCACAGGTTCTTTGGTGTGCACAGATTTTTTGTACGACGCGGACATTGTGGGAGCGGGCTTGCCCGCGATGGCGTCCTCATGGACGCCAAAACCTTCGGATCAGAAGTAATACCCGATGTTCACGTACAACTGATTCTCCCACTGATCAGTCCCACCCGCCCCAAGGCTCTGGGTATAGCTGCTGCGGCCAATGTACGGATCGTTCTTGCCGAACAGCCATTCGGTGTAGACCCACAATTTGCTGACCGCGAACGAGGTGCCGAGGATCATCCGTTGGGAGGTCTTGAAATCATCGGCGGATTTGTCGAAGGCGCTGTAGTTGGCGTAGAGCTTGACCCCGCTGACCTGGTCGAACAGGTACTTGCCGGCCACGTCATAGCTGAGGTCCGCCACGTACAGGTTGCCGCGGCTGGCGACGTTGTAGGTGCCGTCGTAACCACCGAGGGTCACCAGTTCATCAGTGCCGGGGTTGCGCGGTGACATCTGCTGCCGCGCCGCCTGCAACTGCACGCCCCAAGGGCCGTTCTTGCCCAGGTAGTGCACGGCCACGGCATTGCGCCGGCCGTCGTTATCGGTGTCCCTGTTCTGAATGCTCGACGTCAGGCCGGAAACACCGACCTCGGACTTCCACGGCCCCAGGTCCAGCGCCTTGGCCACCCGCAGCACCACGGTGTTGCGTTCCTGGTTGTCGCTACCGTCGGCCACATAGCTATCGGCTTCCGACACCACGCTGGAGTAGGTGACGCCGTTGCTGGTGCCCTTGCCTTGCCAGGCCGGACGCAGGTAGTAACCGGCCTGGACGTTCCAGTCACCGCTTTGCTGGATGTACTTGGCGCCGACCTGTTGCACATCTTCCAGGCCGATGACGTTGCCCAGGGTTTCGTAGAAGGTGCTGCCGAAGTACGGCTGCAAACCGAACGGCACCGTGTTCAGGCCCACTTGCACCTGCTGGTCGGGGTTGAACTTGTAGCCGGCCCACGCGTACTTGGCGAACTGGATGTCGCCGTAGTTTTTGGTGTACTGGTAGGGGTAGGAGCGACCGTAGAAACGGTACTGGGCCTCACCGATCCAGGTATCGGAGTTGTACTTGGCGCTGAGAAACACGGTGTCGAGGCCGAACTTCTGGATGTCGCGGTCCGGGTCGTAGTCCCAGCGGGCACGGACGGCGCCACCGAGGTCGAGGTTGTCGGTGACCTGGACCGCCATGGCCGGTGCTGCCAGGGCGCCAAGCACCGGTATCAAGGCCATGCAATGGATAGCGCGAAGGGTAGGTGTGCGCAAAGTCTTACTCCCGTTTTTTGATTTTTGTTGGCAACAGCAACCCCGGCCGCAGCGAATGCTGCAGCGTGGGGGAAAGGGTTTTCCGGGCCGATGGCCTAGGGGCGGATCAGTCTCAACGCTGGGCTATCGACAGGGGTGGCCGGTATCGCCGAAGCGCCGGGGGCCGCCGCCAAAAGCGTCTGGGTGTAGCTGTTGTGCGGTCGCAGCAGCACCTGTTCGGCAGTGCCGTACTCGACCACTTCGCCCTGACGCATCACCGCGATGTAGTCGCTGATCTGCGCCGCCACCCGCAGGTCGTGGGTGATGAACAGGATGCTCAGGTTCAATCGTTGTTGCAGTTCGGCGAGCAACTCCAGCACCTGCTTTTGCACCGAGACATCGAGGGCCGAAACGCTTTCGTCGGCGATCAGCACTTGCGGGCGCATCGCCAAGGCCCGGGCGATGCCGATGCGCTGGCGCTGACCTCCGGAAAACTGCCGTGGCTTGCGCTTGAGCGCGTCGCGCTTGAGCCCGACCTGCTCGAGCAAATCACCGGCCTCAGCCCAGGCATCCTTGGCCGACAAACCACGCAACTGCGCCGCGCGAGCAATGATGTCGCCGACCCGGTGGCGTGGATTGAGCGAGCCATAAGGGTCCTGGAAAATCATCTGGATGCGCCGCCGATTGGCCGCCAGCTCCGCGCCGCGCAAGGCCAGGAAATCGGTGTCGCCGACCCAGACGTGACCGCTGTCGCTGTCCACCAGGCGAATCGCCGCCTTGACCAGGGTGCTCTTGCCCGAGCCGGACTCGCCGACGATGGCCAGGGTCTTGCCCCGTGGCAATTGCAGCGAGACATCCCGCAGCGCCGCCACCGAGCGACCACCGACGTTGTAGGTCTTGTTCAAATGCTCGATGCGCAACGCCAGTTCGCCGTCGGCGCTGGGTACGTGCAATTCCGGGTGCAACGCCGGCACTGCCGCAATCAATTTGCGTGTGTACGGGTGCGCCGGGGCGTTGAGCACCTGGTCGCGCTCACCGATTTCCACCAGTCGTCCACCCTCCATCACTGCAATGCGGTCGGCGATCTCCGCGACCACTCCGAAGTCGTGGGTGATGAACAGAATCCCGTGCTGGCCGCGCCCGCGCAGTTCGCGCACCAGTTTCAGCACTTGCGCCTGGGTGGTGACGTCCAGCGCCGTGGTCGGTTCGTCGGCGATCAGCAGGTCCGGGTTCATCGCCAGGGCCATGGCGATTACCACACGCTGGCATTGGCCACCGGAGAGCTGGTGGGGAAAGCTGTTGGCGATCCGTGGCGGGTCGGGCAAATGGGTCGAGTCGAGCAGAGCGAGCATGCGTTCGCGGCGCTCGGCGGCAGGCATTTGCGGTGCATGAATGTCGAAGATTTCTTCGACTTGCCGGCCGATTCGGATCGCCGGGTTCAGTGACGCCATGGGTTCCTGAAAGATCATGGCGATGCGATTGCCGCGCAGCTGACGCAAGGCATCGTCCGGCATGCGGCAGATGTCGTCGCCGAGAAAATCAATCACCCCTTCGCTGTGGCGCAGGCCTTTGGCGTAGTCGCCCATGATCGCCGCCGACAGCACGGATTTACCCGAGCCGGACTCGCCGATCACGCAGAGGATTTCACCCTTGCGCACATCCAGGCTGATGCCGTGCACGGCGTGGCTGCGGTCGGCGCCGGCCGGCAGTTCAATGGAGAGGTTCTCCACGCGCAGCACTTGTTGCAGGTTCTGTGGGTTGTTCATGCTCAGCTCCTTGCGCCTTTCTGGGCGTGTTCGTCCAGACCGTCCGCCAACAGGCTCAGGCCCAGCATCAGGGTGGAGATGGCAATGCACGGGAAGATCACCAGGTGCGGGAAGGCGATGGCCATGCTGCGGCCTTCGTTGATCATGCCGCCCCAGTCCGGGGTCGGCGGTGGCAGGCCGAGGCCGAGGAAACCGAGGGCGCCGATCATGATCGCGGTGTAGCCGATGCGCAGGCAGAAATCGACGATCAGCGGCCCGCCGCAGTTGGGCAGGATTTCCACCAGCATGATGCGCAACGAGCCTTCGCCCTGGGTGATGGCGCTGAGCACGTAGTCCCGGGAGCGGATGTCGATGGTCAGGGCGCGCATGATGCGAAAGATCGCCGGGGCGCTGGTGAAGGTCACTGCTATCAAAATATTCAGCGCCGAAGCACCGAGGGCGATGATGATCACGATGTACAGCACCAGCACCGGGAACGACAGCACGGTGTCGGCGACATAAGACAGGAAAGCGTCGACCTTGCCATTGAAGTAACCGGCGCACAGGCCCATGGCAATGCCCACGGTGAACGCCGTCAACGTGGCGAGGATCGACCAGAACAGCACGGTACGGGTGCCCCAGACCAGCCGCGAAAGAATGTCCCGGCCAATCATGTCGGTGCCCAGCAGGAAGCTCTGGCCGCTGGGGTCAGCGGTCATCGGCGTCATCAGCGGGGAAAAGCTTGCCAGTGGATCATGGGGTGCCAGCCATGGCGCAAACGCGGCGATCAGCACCCAGCCACCCACCAACAGCATGCCGAGCAGGGCTAAAGGATGTTTGAACGATTGCAGGAAGCTCATTGGCCACCTCCGCCAAGACTGCGCAAGGTGATGCGCGGGTTGAGCCAGGTGTAGGCCAGGTCGGAAAAGATTTTGGTCGCGCCAACCACTGCACCACTGATCATGGCGCAGGCTTCGATCAGGTACACGTCGTGGTTCAGTGAGGCGGTGTACAGCAACGAGCCAAAGCCTTTGTAGGCGAAGAACACCTCGACCACGATCACGTTCGACAGCAGCCACGGGATGTACAGCATGATCACCGTGATCGGCGCGATCAGCACATTGCGCAGGGCATGGCGCAGCACGATGCGCGAAGTCGACGCACCCTTGAGGCGAGCGGTGCGGATGTATGGCGCCTGCATCACTTCGACCATCGAAGCGCGGGTGATGCGGGCCAGATAGCCGATGCCGAACAGGCACAGGACCATCAGCGGCAGGGCCAGTTCGGCGGCGTTGAAGCCGTCGCTCATACTGCTCACGCCCGGCAGCCAGTTGAGCCAGAAGACGAAGATCGCCGAGACGAACACCGCGCTGGCGAAGTCCGGAATCGAAGTGGTGACAATCGACAGAAATGACACCAGGCGGTCCACCGGCGAACCCTGGCGAATGCCCGCCAGAATGCCCAGGGTCAGGGCCACCGGCACCATCACCAGCAAGGCCAGCCCGGCAAGGATCAGGGTTTGCCCGAGGTTGGGCAGCAACAGATTGATCACCGGCTCACGAAAGTGCACCGAGGTGCCCCAGTCGCCGCTGACGAAGTCTTTCAGCCACACCAGATAGCGCCACAGGAACGGCTGGTTGTAGCCATGTTCCACCAGCCACGTGGCGCGCTGGTCGGCGGCGGAGTAGGGGCCGAGGACGTTGATCGCCACGTCCTCGATGTTCAGTTCCAGGGCGACAAACACGATCAGCGACACTGACAACAGGGTCGCGATCAACGCCATCAATTTGCGTAACAGAAATTCAGCCATGCTTGCAGGCTCCGGCTAATCAAGGGATGCCGGCCCGCCGCACCGGTCGGTGGGCGGGCACATGTGGGGCTGCGCGTCAGGCGCTCAGCCAGACTTCATCCATTGGGTAGAAGTCCGAAGGGTGAACCTTGAAGCCCTGGACCTTCTTGCTGGTGGCGGTGAACTTGTCACCCCAGAACGGCTGCACCATCACGGCGGCGTCCTGCAGGATGCGCTCGACGTCCTGCATCGCCAGGGCGCGTTGTTTCGGATCGATGATGCCCATGGCCTTGTCCAGCGCGGCGTCGAACGCCGGGTCGCTGTAGTGGCTTTCGTTCCAGGCGGCGCCGCTGCGGTAGGCCAGCTCCAGGGACATCACGCCCAGCGGGCGGTGTGCCCAATAGGTCAGGCTGAACGCCGCTTTGTCCCAGATCGGCCAGTACTGGGTGGCCGGGATCACTTTGAGGTTGATGCGGATGCCGGCTTCCAGGCAGTTCTGTTGCAGGATCTGCGCGCAGTCCTGTTCGTAGCGGCCCTGGGTGTTGCCGACGATCAGGTCGATTTCGATGCCATTCGGGTAACCGGCTTCGGCCAGCAGCTTTTTCGCCCCGGCGACATCCCGCTCGCGCTTGGGTAGCGGCGAATATTCCGGGTGGGAAGGGGCGACGTGGTGGTCTTCACCGAGGGTGCCAATGCCGCGATAGGCGATCTTCAGCATTTGCGCGTTATCGGCACACAGCACCACGGCTTTGCGGATGCGCACATCGGTAAACGGTTTCTGGTCGCAGGCCATGCGCATGACCACGGTTTGTGCCGACTTGCAGCTGAGCAATTGGGCACCCGGCAAGCGTTTGGCCAGGTCCAGTTCGGCGACGGTGACGCGGTACAGCACGTCGACTTGACCGGCCTGCAACGCTGCCAGATGGGTGGAAATGTCGGTGCCCATGTCGACGTAGCGCAGTTCGTCGAGGTTGGCCGGTTTGCGCCAGTAGTCCGCGCGTTTGGCGAAGGTGGCTTGCTTGTTGACCGCGAATGAAACCAGCTTGAACGGGCCGGTGCCGATCGGGTTTTTGGTCCAGTCGTCGCCGGCCTTGAAGCTGCGGTGAACGAGGGTGCAGGTGAAGGCGCTGAGCATTTCCGGGACGGCCAGGATCGGGCGCTTGAGCACCAGGCGGAATTGGTACGGGCCGGTTTTCTCGAAGGCTGCAACGTCCTGGAATGCGGTGCGGTTGACCGACTTGGAGTCGGCGGCGATCCAGCGATTGATGTTGTGCTCGACGTCATCCGAGGTGAACTCGTCGCCGTTGCTCCACTTGACGCCTTGGCGCAGGTTGAAGGTCCAGACCTTGAGGTCTTCGGACGGGCTCCAACTCTCGGCCAGGTACGGGTGAGTGATGTTCTCGGCATCGACCCAGGTCAGGAATTCCAGGGAATTACGCAGCAGGTTCGACGCTTCGATCCAGGTGATCAGCATCGGGTCCTGGATTTCCTGGATGGCGCAGGCAAAACGCAGGCTGCCGCCCTGGCGCGGTGGCTGATCCTCGGCGGCGAATGCCGAATCACCGAGCAGCGCCGAACCGATAAAGGTGCTGGCGCTGGCCACGGTGACGCCCAGCAGGGCGGCGGTGCGCAGGAATTGCCGGCGATTGATCTCGCCGCTTTTGATCTGGGCGCAAAGGTCGTTTACCGCTGGATGCGGCAGGGCGCCGTCCAGAGTCTTTAACTCGTCGAGATGGGGCATGGGGCAGCTCTCATGTTGTTTTTATTCGAGATGGCCGCAGTTTTGTCAGGGGGGCAAAGAACGACAAACGATAAAATCAGCGCGGAAACGTTCGATAAATGCATGTTACTGGCGCAGGGCAGTGCCAGCGCTTGAAATAGAAGGGCTGGACACAACCCCTGTGGGAGCGAGCTTGCTCGCGATGGCGGTGTGTCAGTTGACTTTTATGTGTCAGAAATTACGCCATCGCGAGCAGGCTCGCTCCTACAGAAGAGCCATACGTGGTGAAGTCTGAATTGTCCTACACAACACAAAAATGCATGTTACTGCGGAAATTTCCTGAAATGCGTGGGATGCTTATGTCCAGGTCAGCCTTCAACGAGAGCCCTTCATGAAACGTAAAATGCCCGGCCTGAATGCCCTCAAAGCCTTCGAAGTGGCCGGCAGCACCGGCAGCTTCACCCGGGCCGCCGAATTGCTCAATGTCACCCAGAGCGCGGTCAGCCGCCAGGTGCGTCAGCTCGAAGAGCAACTGGGCGAGAGCCTGCTGGAGCGGCGGCATCATCACCTCGACCTGACCAGTGCCGGCCGGGTACTGTTGCGGGCGCTGCACCAGTCGTTCGACAAGATCGAGCTGACGGTGCGCAGCATCCAGCAGAAAACTCATTCCAACCGTCTGCACATCAACGCGCCACCGACCTTCACCAGCCGCTGGTTGATGCCGCGCCTTGGGCGCTTGCGCGAGCAGCATCCGGAGCTGGAATTGAGCATCACTACGCGCTTGCAGGACAGCCTGGCGGAGACCAGCACACTGGATTGTGCGATCCGTTTCGGCGATGGCGAATGGGACGGGCTGGACAGTTCGCTGCTGATACAGGAGCGGCATATCGCGGTGTGCGCGCCGTCCCTGTATGCGCGGGAGTGGAGTGAGCAGGGCCTGGACCTCAATCGGCTGACGCTGCTGCATGTGCTGGCCCGGGAAGACCAGCGCTACCTGACCTGGAAACACTGGCTGGACGCGGCCCGCATCAGTGGTGTCGACACTCAGGGAGGTTATGAATTCGACCTGCTGGACCTGGCGATCCAGGCTGCCACCGATGGCCTGGGGATCACCATTGCCGACTGGCACATGGTTGCCTCGGAACTGGCCAGCGGGCAGTTGACCCAGGTGTTGAATGTGCACGTCGACGGGCATCAATCCTACTGGCTGGTGACCCGGCCGGAGCAGACCGAGATGCCGCAATTGCAGGTCTTCAGCCAGTGGCTGCAGGAGGAAGTCTGGTTGGCGCAAAGGCAGTTGGAGCCCTCTACCGCTGCTGTCTAGTCACCGCTGAACCCCTTGTGGGAGCGGGCTTGCTCGCGAAGGCGTAGTGTCAGACACCAGCTCTTCATTGAACCGGTCAGCGATGCGCTGATCGCGGTCTACAACCCCGCGACCGAAGCGCTGGTAGGCCACGTCTCGGCGGCCACGGCCGATGAAGCCACGGCGGCGGTCGAAGCGGCCCAGGCAGCACAAAAAGTATGGGGCAAGCTCACCAGCATTGAACGCGCCGATTACTTGCGCTCCTTCGCTGATGCTCTCGAGGCCCGCGCGGTCAACATCGGTGAGGCCCTCGCCGCCGAATCCGGCAAGAGCGTGGCCGACGCCAGCAACGAAGCCCGTTACGCGGCGCAGATCACCCGCTATCACGCTGAATGGGCGCGCCGTATCGAAGGCGAGATCATTCCCAGCGACTCCCCGAACGAAAACCTGTTCCTGCACCGCGAGCCGATTGGCGTGGTCGCGTGCCTGATTCCGTTCAACTACCCGGTCTACACCCTGCTGCGCAAAATCGCCCCGGCGCTGATCGCCGGCAACACAGTGGTCGTGCGCCCAAGTAACAACACGCCGACCTCGGCCTTTGAAATCGCCAAGGCTGTGCAGCAATCCGGCCTGCCGGCGGGCGTGGTGAACATCCTGACCATGGACCACGGCACCGCCGCGGTCGTCTGCACCCATAAAGCCGTGGGCCTGATCACCCTGACCGGCAGCGTCAATGCCGGGCGCATCGTGCTCGATTACTGCAAGGCCAATATCGCCAAGCCGTCCCTGGAACTGGGCGGCAAGACCCCGGCGATCATCGAGGCCGATGCCGACCTCGAAGCGGCCGCCAGTGCCATCGTCGCTTCCAAGACCACCCACTGCGGCCAGTTGTGCACGGCGGTGGAGCGGGTCTATGTGCAGGAAAGCGTCTACGACAAATTCCTCGGCCTGCTGAAAGAGAAAATCAGTGCGGTGAAATTCGGCGACCGCGCCACCGATGCCAGCCTGATGGGGCCATTGGTCAACGCCAGTTCGCAGCAGAACATCCACGCCATGGTCGAGCGCGCCATTGCCGATGGTGCGGTGCTGGAAACCGGCGGCGTGCTGCCTGAAGGCAAGGGCCATTTCTATCCGCCGACCCTGCTCAGCGGCTGCCGTCAGGACATGGAAATCATCCAGGAAGAAATCTTCGGCCCGGTGCTGCCGGTGCTCAAGTACCGCGACATCGACGAAGCGCTGGCCATGGCCAACGACCACCAGTTCGGCCTGTCGTCGGTGCTCTACACCGAGAACTACCGCACCGCACAGAAAGTCGCCAACGCCATCGAGGCCGGCGAACTGTACGTCAATCGCACCCCGGCCGACCCGTACCAGGGCTTCCACGCCGGCTGGAAACGCTCGGGCCTGGGCGGTGATGACGGCAAGCACGGCATGCTTGAATTCACCCAGACCCGATTGGTGGTGATGAAGTACTGATTTACCCGGAGCACCCCTCTCGCTTATGTGGGAGCGGGCGTGCACTCGATGTCCAAGCAAGCATCCACTGCTGCCGCTGTTCAGGGTTCGAACGCGGGTCTAAAAAGCCACAGTGACAAGGGAAGTCGTTATTTCCAACTGATGCTGTTGGTGCTCGCCGCCGGTGCGATCTACCCGATCCTGTACCTGCGCCAGGTCTACCAGACCACCATGCTCGAAGTGTTCCAGATCAACCACAGTGAACTGGGTTATCTGTACTCGATGCTGGGCACGATCTTCCTGTTGTCGTATCTGCCCAGCGGCTGGCTGGCGGATCGCATCGCACCACGCTTTCTGATTTTCTTCTCGCTGGTGGCTACCGGCGCCCTGGGCCTGTGGTACTCCACCGCGCCGTCGATGACCGGCCTGATGATCATCTTCGGTTGCTGGGGCCTGACCACCGGTTTGACCTTCTGGGCCTCGGTGCTCAAGCGGGTGAAGATGATTGCCCATCACTCCGAGCAAGGCCGCTTCTTCGGCATCCTCGACGGCGGTCGCGGTCTGGTGGAAGCCTTGCTGGCGACGGTTGCCCTGGGCCTGTTCGCCTTCGCCACCGAAACCCGTGGCGAGTCGGCGGCCGAAGGCTTCAAGCACGTGGTTTACCTCTATGCCTTCACCTGTATCGCCATCGGTTGTGTGCTGGTGCTGATCAAGGATCCGAAGTCGATGGAAGACACGGCGGCGGTGGAGAAGGGCAAGTTCAATCTGCTCAGCGACCTGGCCACCCTGGTGAAAATCCCTGAACTTTGGCTGGTTACCGCCATTGTGTTCTGCGGTTACCACATCTTCTGGGCCACCTACAGTTTCTCCGATTACCTGCAGGGCGGCGGCATGACCGCGGTCATGGCCGGCACCATCACCACCATCAAGTTGTGGATGCGCCCCATCGGCGGCATCGGCGGCGGCTGGCTGGGCGACAAGTTCTCCAACATTTCGGTACTGGTCGTCGCGTTGTTCCTCGCGTCCCTGGCGATGATCGGCCTGATCGTGTTCCCGGCCCTCAACAACCTGGGCCTGCTGATCGGGACGGTGATTTTCATCGGCCTGATGACCTACGCCATTCGCGGGCTGTACTGGGCGATTCTCGATACCTGCAACATCCCGCTGCGCATCACCGGCCTGGCCATCGGCATCGTCTCGGTGGTGGGTTACCTGCCGGATGCCTTCATTCCCTTGATCAATGGCTACCTCACCGAGCATTTCCCCGGTGCCTTTGGCTACAAGCTGTATTTCGGCTACATCGCATTCGTCGGCCTGCTCGGGACCCTGGCAGCCCTGACACTGCGCGCACGGATCAATCGTCATTCTTTGAACAAGCCAACTTTGAACAAGACAGGTGCCTGAGATGAAAATCGTCGCCCTTGAAACCCATATCGTTGCCGTTCCACCACCGCACATCGGCGGGATGTACTGGCTTTTCGTCAAGCTCAAGACCGACTGCGGCATCGAAGGCGTCGGTGAAATCTACGCCGCGACCTTTGGCCCCAAGGCCATGGTGCCGATCATCGAAGACGTGTTCGAACGCTACCTGCTGAACCAGGACCCGCACCACATCGAACGTTTTTTCCGCCAGGCTTATTCGAGCGGCTTCACCCAGCGCCCGGACCTGACCATGATGGGCGTGGTCAGCGGCCTGGAGATGGCCTGCTGGGACATCATCGGCAAGGCGGCGAACAAACCGGTGTACGAGTTGCTCGGCGGCAAGGTCCACGAAAAGCTGCGTTCCTACACCTACCTGTACCCGGTCAACAGCAAGGGTGAGTACGACTACGACGACCCGGACCTGGCCGCCGAGTGCGCCATCGAGAACATGAACAAAGGCTTCACCGCCGTGAAGTTCGACCCGGCAGGCCCGTACACCGCGTATTCCGGTCACCAGATTTCCCTGGAAGTGCTGGAGCGCTGCGAGACCTTCTGTCGCAAGATCCGCGAAGCGGTGGGTGACAAGTGCGATTTGCTGTTCGGCACCCACGGGCAAATGGTGCCGTCCTCGGCGATCCGCCTGGCCAAGCGCCTGGAGAAGTACGACCCGCTGTGGTTCGAAGAGCCGGTGCCGCCAGGCCAGGAAGACGCGATGGCGCAAGTCGCGGCCAAGACCAGCATCCCGATTGCCACCGGTGAACGCCTGACCACCAAGTACGAATTCTTCAAGTTGCTGCAGGCCGGGGGCGCGTCGATCCTGCAAATGAACGTCGCACGCTGCGGTGGCCTGCTGGAAGCGAAGAAGATCGCGAGCATGGCCGAGGCGTATTACGCGCAGATCGCCCCGCACCTCTACAACGGTCCGATTGGCGCGGCGGCGAGTTTCCAGCTGGCGACGTGCACACCGAACTTCCTGATCCAGGAAAGCATCATGACCTGGGGCGGTTTCCATGCCGAAGTCCTGAGCAAACCCTTGCAGTGGGAGGACGGCTACATCATCCCGTCCACCGAGCCGGGCCTTGGCGTGGAGCTGAACATGGATGTGGTGCGCAAGCATTCGCCGTACACCGGTTCACGCCTGCACCTGCAAATGGCGCCGACCCCGGCTGACGTCAAAGACACATCGCCGGCCAGGGGCTGACGGGAATTCCGGTCGCCGGGCACAGCCCATGTGGGAGCGGGGGGGGGCACGACTACATCATCGCTGGCGCCGGCGCAGCAGGCTGCGTTCTGGCCAATCGCCTCTCGGCCTCCGGGAAACACACGGTGCTGCTGCTGGAAGCGGGCGGGAAAGACAGTTCCCTGTGGTTCAAGATCCCGGTCGGCTTCGCCAAAATGTATTACAACCCGACCTTCAACTGGATGTACTACAGCCAGCCGCAAAAGCAGCTGAACAACCGCGAGATCTACGCCCCGCGCGGCAAGGTGCAGGGTGGCTCGGGTTCGATCAATGCGATGATCTACGTGCGCGGCCAGGCCCACGATTTCGATGACTGGGCGGCCAACGGCAACGACGGCTGGGGTTTCAAGGACGTGCTGCCGTACTTCCGCAAACTGGAAAACCACCCGCTGGGTGACAGCGATTACCACGGCGGCAGCGGCCCGATCAGCATCACCCCGATGAAGGGACAGACCCATCCGATCTGCGATGTGTTCCTCAAGGGTTGCGACGAACTGGGCTACCCCATCAGCGACGATTTCAACGGGCCGAAATTCGAAGGTGCGGGCATCTACGACGTCAACACCCGCGACGGCCAGCGTTGCTCCAGCAGCTTCGCCCATTTGCATCCGGCATTGAGCCGGCCGAACCTGACGGTCGAGCATTTTGCCCTGGTGGACCGGGTGCTGTTCGACGACCGGCAGCGCGCTACCGGGATCTCCATCACCCAGCACGGCGTGGTGCGAACCTTCAGCGCCAACAAGGAAGTGATCCTCTGCGCCGGTGCCGTGGACACACCGAAGATTCTGCAACTGTCCGGTGTGGCCGATCAGGCGCTGCTGGCCAGGCACAACATCCCGCTGGTCAAGCACCTGCCGGCGGTGGGACAGAACCTGCAGGATCACCTGTGCGCCAGTTACTACTACAAGGCCAACATCCCGACACTCAACGACCAGCTCAGTTCGTTGTTCGGCCAGTTCAAACTGGGCCTGAAGTACCTGCTCACCCGCAAGGGCGCGCTGGCGATGAGCGTCAACCAGGCCGGCGGGTTCTTCCGTGGCGACGAGCAGCAGACCAACCCGAACCTGCAGTTGTACTTCAACCCGCTGTCGTACCAGATCCCGAAAAACAATAAGGCCAGCCTCAAGCCCGAGCCGTACTCAGGCTTCCTGCTGTGCTTCAACCCATGCCGGCCGACCAGTCGCGGGCACATCGAAATCGCTTCGAAAAACCCGCGGGATGCAGCGCTGATCGACCCCAATTACCTGAGCACCCAGAAGGACATCGACGAGGTGATCCAGGGCAGCCGCCTGATGCGCAAGATCATGCAGGCACCGGCGCTCAAGGGCATCACTGTCGAAGAAGTGTTGCCGGGACCGATGGTCGAAACCGACGAGCAGATGTTGCAGTACTTCCGCGAAAACAGTGGCTCGATCTACCACCTGTGTGGTTCCTGCGCCATGGGCCCGGACGAACACAAGTCGGTGGTGGACAAGCGCCTTAAGGTCCACGGGCTGGACGGTTTACGCATCGTCGATGCGTCGATTTTCCCCAACGTGACGTCGGGCAACACCCACGCCGCCGTGCTGATGGTGGCGGAGAAGGGGGCCGACCTGATCCTGCAGGACGCTTGATGCCGGTCACCTGGCTGTATCAAAAATGAATTTCCGCGGTCTGCGCTGCTCATAACTTTAAGTGGCGGGCTAGAACCCGCGAAATCATTGAGGCAATCAGGGAGCGGCACGGTCATGAGTCGAGTACCGACAGCGGGCGGAGATCTTCCTGGCGGGTTGATTCTGGTGGTTGAAGACGACCCGCTGATCCTGGAGTTTCTCTGTGAGATTCTTCAGGATGAAGGTTTTGTCGTCGAGCCGCATATCAGTGCGGACGCGGCAGCCATCTATCTGGAACAGCATGCGCCGCAGGTGGGCATGCTGTTGACGGACATCACCATGCCCGGCACGCTCAATGGTGCGGACCTGGCCAACCAGTTCGGCGATCGCTGGCCGGACAAGCCGATCATAATCATGTCCGGTTTCGAAACGCCGGCCAGTTCCGGGGTGCGACACGCCGTTTCGTTCATCAAGAAACCCTGGGCCATCGGTCCGTTGCTGGACTGTGTCGACGGCGCCTTCAAGTCCAGGAGACTCAACTGAACCGCTCGCAGATGCTACATTGCCGGGCAAATCCGTGCGGCACCTGCGAGGTTCTTTTCCTTGTCCGATCACTCTGTTTTCAACTCGACTTACCGTGCCTTTCTGTTCGACATGGACGGCACCGTCCTGACGTCCATTGCCGCCGCCGAGCGCGTCTGGACAACCTGGGCGGTGCGCCATGGTGTCGATGTCGAAACCTTCCTGCCGACCATTCACGGTACCCGCGCCATCGACACCATCAGGCGCCTGGGGTTGCCCGGGGTGGATGCCGAGGCCGAAGCCGCCTGGATTACCGAAGCGGAAATCGAGGATGTCGACGGGGTATTCGAAGTGGCTGGCGCGGCGAATTTTTTGCGGTCTTTGCCAGCCCGCCAGTGGGCCATCGTCACCTCCGCCCCGCGGGAACTGGCGTTGCGGCGGATGGCGGCGGCGGGGATTCCCGAGCCTGAGGTGCTGGTGACTGCCGAGGACGTCACGGCTGGCAAGCCCGATCCTGCGGGGTACAAGCTCGCGGCCCGGCGCCTGGGCGTCGAGCCTGCGCAATGTCTGATTTTTGAAGACGCCACAGTGGGGATTCTGGCGGCCGAGGCGGCGGGGGCGGATTTGATGATTGTCACGGCGACCCATGAGCAGCCGATCAGGACGGCCCATGCGACATTGGCAAGTTATGAGTCGGTGCGGGTTCAGGTGGATGCCGCTGGTCTGCGCCCGCTCGCCGTCTAATGTGGGAGCGGCGGTGCGGCGATCCGACTTGCTCGCGAAAGCGTCCTTTCAGTCGACATGTTTGTTGAATGAGGGACCGCTTTCGCGAGCAAGCTCGCTCCCACAGGGTCCTGCGTTGCTTCAGTAAAGTCCGGGAACCAGCCGCCAGGTGCGGGCGCAATAGGCCTCGTATTCGCTGCCGAACTGCGCCTTCAGCAAAGCCTCTTCTGAATGAATCCGGGCAATCAACGGGATCAGGGTCAGTGCTGCCAGCAGCAACCCGATCCCCGAACGAAACGCCAGCGCCCAGCCCACGGCGATGACCATCATCCCCAGATAACTGGGGTTGCGCAGGTTGCGGTAAATCCCCTCGGTGACCAGTCGATGCCCCGGCTGGATGGCCACCAGCCCGCTGAAGCGCTTGCCCAGCACAAACACCGGCCACAACCGCAGCGCGCCGCCCACGATGAACAACAGCGCCCCGAGCCAGCGCACGCCCTCACCACCGAAAGTCCAGAAATCGATACGGTCGGTATAGGCCGGCAGAAAGCCGCTGAGCACACCGATCACGCCGAAAGCCGGGAGGACCCAGCGATTGGCCCGGTCTTCGCGTACCCCCGAACTCAGGTTGACTTCGGTGAACAGTGAGACGACGGCCATGATCAGGGTGGCCATGGCCACGACGACCAGTGAACCGTGGCTGAAGTAAGCCGCGAAACCACCCAGTCCCCAGATCGCCAGGGCAAGGTAGGCGAGGGTGCTGACGACCGCGAAAAACGCCAGCTTGGCCGAGATTTTCATGGCGCCTCCAAAAGTAACCTCCGGTATGTTCAGTGTAGAGACTGATGATTCCCTCGCTGGGCCGGGGAGTGATCAAAGCACCTCTGCTCGCGCATTGCGCCGAATCACCTGTGGTGGTTGCCCGAACGCCCGCAGGAACGTTTCGCGCATGCGTCGGCGGTCTGTGAACCCGGTTTCCAGGGCGATCTGGTCAAGCGTCAGGCGTCCGCGTTCGAGCATCTGTCGCGCCGCCTCCAGGCGCAGGTTTTCGATGGCTTTGGCCGGCGATTGCCCGGTTTCGGCGCGAAACGCCCGGCTGAATTGCCGGGGGCTGAGGTTGGCCACTTGCGCCAGTTGCTCTACTGAAAGGGGCTGCGCGAGGTGTTCCCGGGCGTAGCCGAGTACGGTTTGAATAYGATCGGATTTCGGCTCCAGCGCCAGCAGCGCCGAGTGCTGCGACTGGCCGCCAGCGCGGCGGTGGTACATCACCAGTTTCTGTGCCACCGCCCGGGCCAGCTCGGCGCCGTGATCCTTTTCGACCATGGCCAAGGCGAGGTCGATACCCGCTGTCATGCCGGCGGAGGTCCAGATCGAACCGTCGATCACATAGATGCGATCGGCTTCGACCTTGATCGCCGGAAACCGCGCTTGCAGTTCCCGGGCGTAGGCCCAGTGGGTAGTGGCCCGCCGCCCGTCGAGCAAGCCGGCCTGGGCCATGACGAACGCCCCGGAGCAGATCGACGCCGTACGGCGTGCCGTGTTGATGCTGGCCCGCAGGTAATCCAGCACGGCCTCGGGCGCCTGTTCGACGATGGCGTCGCCGCCGACCACGATCACCGTGTCGAACACGCGTCCGTCGAATGCCTCGGTGCCGACGCTCAAGCCGCCGGAGGCCCGCAGGTTGTGTCCGTTTTCGGACAGCACGCGTACGTCATACAGCACTTCTGCGGCACTGAAATTGGCGTACTCGAACACCGGCATGGCGGCCAGCGCCATGGACTGGAAACCCTCGAAAACCACGAACGCCACGCTGATCATGGATCTGCCCTCAAACGGTTGTGTCCTAAAAACGTACTTTAAACGTCATTTGAGACGGTCGAAAGTCCCTTTATAACGGTCTGCACCCGGCGAATCTCTCGCCTCACCGTAGAGGAATTGCACCATGGCTCTCTCATCCAAAGGTACTGCACTGATCACCGGCGCTTCTTCGGGCATTGGCGCGGTGTATGCCGATCGCCTCGCCCGGCAGGGTTACGACCTGATTCTGGTGGCCCGCAGCCGGGCCAGACTCAATACCCTGGCCAGTCATTTGAGCGACGAAACCGGGCGCACCGTGGAAGTGGTTGCCGCCGACCTGACGAACAAGGCGGATTCGCTGCGGGTCGAACAGATCCTGCGCAGCGACGCCAGCATCACCCTGTTGGTCAACAATGCCGGGGTCGGTGGCGTCATGCCGCTGCTCGCCAGTCCCGTGGACGACATGGACGCGATGATCAACCTCAATGTGACGGCGTTGATGCGCCTGGCCTATGCGGCTGTACCGGGCTTCGTCGCCCGGGGCACCGGCACCGTGATCAATATCGCCTCCATCGTCGCCATCGCCCCGGAAATCCTCAACGGCGTGTACGGCGGGACCAAGGCGTTTGTCCTGGCACTGAGCCAGTCGATGCAGCATGAACTGGCGGATAAAGGTGTGCGCATCCAGGCGGTGTTGCCGGGGGCGACCGCCACAGATTTCTGGAGCGAGGCCGGCAACCCGGTGGAAAACCTGCCGAAGGAAATCGTGATGTCCGCCGAAGACATGGTCGATGCTGCGCTCGTCGGCCTGGCGGCCGGCGAAGTCGTGACCATTGCGGGGCTGCACGATGGCAGTCAGTGGGACCGTTACGAAGCCCAGCGCCGGACGCTGTCCGGCTTGTTTGGCAATTGCGTGGCGGCGCCGCGTTATCGCTGAGACGGTCGCCCCGAGGCCGGGTGAACTAAGCTTGGGAGAGAGGACCGTTCACCGCCGGCTCGCGCAAGCTCGACGAGCCGGTGGCGTGTAACAGGAGCCCATATGCTTCACATCCGAACGCCTTTGATCCTGCACCCTGGCCTGTCGACCCCGTCCCGTCGTATCTGGTTGAAACTGGAAAACCTGCAACCTGGCGGCTCGTTCAAAATACGCGGCATCGGGTTGCTGTGCAGCCGGGCGGCGCAGCAGGGAAAGCGCAAGGTGGTCTGTCCCTCCGGCGGTAACGCGGGACTGGCCACGGCCATGGCCGCTGCATGCCTGGGGCTCAAGGCATGCATCGTGGTGCCGCACACCACCCCGCAAAGCACCCGGGCGCGGATCAGCAAGACCGGCGCCGAGGTGATCGTGCACGGCAAGGTCTGGGACGACGCCAATCAACGGGCACGGGAACTCGCCCAGGACCCGCGCAGTGAATTCGTGCCGGCCTTCGACCACCCTGTGTTGTGGGAAGGGCACAGCACCATGGTCGATGAAATCCTTGACGACTGCCCGCCAGTGGATGTGCTGGTGGCATCAGTGGGCGGCGGTGGCTTGCTGGCGGGGCTGCTCACCGGCCTGATTCGTCATCGGCACACCGATTGCCGCATCGTTGCCTGCGAAACCGAAGGCGCGGCATCGTTCGCCGCGGCGGTGGCGGCCGGGCACCCGGTCAAATTGCCGAAAATCGACACGGTCGCCACGTCCCTGGGCGCCGCGCAAGTGGCCGCCTGGCCGGTCAGGCACATCGGCGATTTCCCGTATGAGTGCGTGGTGCTCAGTGATGATGAGGCGATCATGGGTGTAGTGAGTTACGCCAATGATTTGCGTCAGCTGGTCGAGCCAGCGTGCGGCGTTTCATTGGCGATTGCCTACCTCGATCACCCGGCGATTGCCGACGCCCATGACGTGGTGATCGTGGTGTGCGGCGGGGTGAGTATCAACGCGCAGCTCGTAGCCGGGTGGGCACGCTTGTCCACTGGCACGCACGCCAGGTAGGGCCGGAAACGCTATCCCGGTGTCACAAGCCCCACCGCTGGCGATGACGGTCTTCAATGATCGGTGGCAACGCCATCCTGGACGAGGATGGCGCGGGCCAGGTCTTCGTCGCTTGCGTTGTTGAGGGCGGGATTGTCCTGACGGACTTTTTTCAATACCGCCTCCAGATAAGCACCACGAATCGCACCGCCACTGGCGACGAAGCTGGAAGCGTCATCCCGGGCGGGAATCATGAGTTTGTGGTCTTTGAACGTCGAGTACAGCGAGGCGGAAACCCCGGCGGAAGTGGCGACGTCACCGGCATCCACTTTGGCCAGAGCCGAGCCGAAGGGTAAACAAAGTACCAGGGAAGAAATGATAAACAGACGGCGCATGACGGTGTCCTCCGACAGCATGAAGCATAAGGTAAGTACCACATAATTTAGGATGCACGGCGATCACCAAGAGTTCCCTGGCACCGCCGAGCGCGTGGTGAAGCGTTTGAACGACCGATGATCAGCGCTGGCCCTGCTTCGCGGCCAACGGGTCTATGCTAGGGAGTGCGCTTACTGCCATCGGAGAACTCTGATGATCACCGTACGCACTGCCTGCCTGCTGGCCGATTACAAACGCTGGGCCAATCAGCGCCTCTTCGACAGCCTCGCGGCGCTCCCTCCGGGCGAAGTCAAAAAGGAACGGGTGTCGGTGTTCAAAAACATGATCGGCACCCTCAATCACGTCTACGTGGTGGATTGCATCTGGCGGGCGCACCTTGAAGGCCGGGGACATAACTTCAAGACTTCACACGATCTGCTGCATGCCGATCTGTCCGAACTGCGCATGGCACAAAAAGAGATCGATCGCTGGTATTGCGACTGGAGCGCCCGGCAAACCGATGCGTCCCTGGACAAGTCCGTGGAGTTCACCTTTGTCTCGGGTGAAAGCGGCTCCATGAGCGCCGGCGCGATGCTGATGCACGTGGTCAACCACGCCAGCTATCACCGTGGCTGGGTGGTGCAGATGTACTTCGAGATTCCCGCCATGCCACCGGTGACCGACATGCCGGTGTACCTGCGCGAGTCCGAGCCGCTGCTGTTCCGCCCGGTCAACGTGCCGGTGGTGGAAACGCCATGTGCTGTGCAATTTTCGAGCGCAACCAGCGTTCTGCCGGATCGTTATCGCTGACCCCGTTCCATGGATGTTGGATGTGCTGCCGCCATCGCGAGCAAGCTCGCTCCCACACGGGGTCTGCAGCGAGCAGAAGTGCTGCGTACGACATCAATCAACTGTGGGAGCGAGCTTGCTCGCGAAGAGGGAGTGTCAGTGACATCAATGTTGCCTGACCTGCCGCTTTCGCGAGCAAGCCCGCTCCCACACGTTCGGCGCTTTACTCAGGCGGATCAAGTCGATCCAGCGCCCGGTTCACTGCCAACTCACCCAGCATGATGACCTGAGCAATGCCCAGCAGCGTGTTGCGATGTGAGCCCTCCAGAAAACCCGCCAGATCATTGGTCATCACATTGGCCGAGGCCAGTGATTCGCAGGCGTGGGCCAACAGGGTCTCGGTGTCGATGTCGGGGTTGATGGTGAACATCGTGGACGGTTTGTGGGGCGTGGCCATGATGTAGGCCGCGGAGTTTAAGTAGTGATTGAGGGCGCGTTCGGCCGCTTCGTGGAATTGCTTGGAGTCGGGGCTTTCGTAGGGGGAGGCTGGATCGGTTTCTGGCGGGTTGGGTGTTGGTTTGATCATCGATAGAACTCCAGTACTGTAAAAATTGGAGCCATCACTTTCGCTACCAAACGAAGGGCGGTGGCCATGCACAGGTTGGTAGACCGGAGTACTGGAACCGGCGCCCCCGAAGAGGCCCTGCGCATGACGACCATAAAAGCAGCAACTGCTTGAAGTGGCGCTACGCGCAGTACTCCGGGCTACCAAACCCGATCGCTGTTTTTCAGCGACCGGCTAACGATAAAGCCTGGACTCAAGGCGCGTAAGCCGGCGGATTCTGGCGTAACCGTAGGCAATGACGCAAGGCGCTGTAGCTCTCATCAAGTTACGCTGACAGCCGTTAAACAAGGGCAGTCAGTCGATGTTTAATGTGCGGCTGTCACGACAAAAGCATGGCTTTGGGCTGAGCACGAAACCTGTGGGAGCGGGCTTGCCCGCGATGGCGGAGTGTCAGCCGACGGTTTTGTTGGCAGGTAGATCGCAATCGCGGGCAAGCCCGCTCCCACAGTGTTGTGTGTTGGATTCAGGCTCCGTCAGCACCTTCCTGAATGTCTCCACCAGCGGCCGCAGGTTGATCCGGTGCCACGCCGCCCACAATGGCGTGGTGAAGCAAATCCACGGCACTTCCCGCAGCACCACGCCCGGCGGGGCGTTGCGGCTCAGGCCTTTCTGGATCATCGCGATGCCCAGCCCCGACGCGACCAACCCAAGTGCGGTGAAAGGTTCGGTGGCCTCCATGCGGATGTCCGGCGTGAAACCGGCGCGGATGCAGGCGCTGACGAAGTCGTCGTGGCAACTGGCGTTTTGTCGGTGCTGCACGCCAATCCACTCCTGATCGGCGAGGTCCGCCGGGGTCAGTACAGCTTGCTGCGCCAGCCGATGGTGCTCGGGCAGGGCCAGCAGCATCGGGTCGTCCAGCACCTGAAAGCCCAGCAGGTCGGGGTCGTCATCGGTCGGTGGTTCGCTGACCAGGGCGATGTCCAGGCTTCGCTGGCGCAAGCCTTCGAGTTGTTCGGCCGAGCTGAGGTTGTACAGCGCCACGTGCACGTTGGGCCGGTCGACTCGCAGCACGCGCAAGGCATTGGGCAGCACGCCAGCGTGCATGGCATTTTCGATGTAGCCAATGCACAGGCCGCCTTCTTCGCCGCGCCCCAGACGCTTGCCGAGGGATTCCAGGCGATTGGCGTGGGTCAACAGGGCGCGGGTTTCGGCGAGGAAGGTCTGGCCGTCGCGGGTCAGGCGGATGCGTTGCTGGCTGCGCTCGAACAGGGTCAGGCCCAGGCGCTCTTCGAGCTGGGCGATCTGCCGGCTCAGGGGGGACTGGGAAATGTGCAGGCGTTCGGCGGCGCGCCCGACGTGTTCTTCCTCGGCGACGGCGACGAAGTAGCGCAATTGGCGGATGTCGATCATGTCAGACCTGCAGGGACTCAAGTGCTGCACATTATGTCTTGGACGGTCAGATCCTCGCAATCTAGGATCTGCTCAACGGTCATCACTGACCCCTGACTACTGACGAGGAATCATCCATGAGCTTGAAAGACAAACTGCCCGGCGCGCTGGGTTTCGGCACCGCACCGCTGGGCAACATGTTCCGCGCCATCCCGGAAGAAGAAGCACAGGCGACTGTCCATGCCGCCTGGGATGCCGGCGTGCGCTACTTCGATACCGCGCCGTTCTACGGTTCGGGTCTGTCGGAGATTCGCCTTGGCAGCGCACTGTCGCGCTACAACCGTGACGACTATGTACTGAGCAGCAAGGTCGGCCGGGTGATCCTCGATGAAGTCGAAGACGCCGCCGCCCGTGACCTGGGCGAGAAGAGCGGAGTGTTCGAGCACGGCCGGCCGAACAGGATCGTCAACGACTACAGCGCCGATGCAACAATGCGTTCGATCGAGGACAGCCTCAAGCGCCTGCAAACCGATCGCCTGGACATCGTCTGGGTGCACGATATCGCCCAGGATTTCTACGGCGATCAGTGGCTGGAATTCTTCAACCAGGCCCGTACCGGTGCCTTCAAAGTGCTGACGCGTTTGCGCGAAGAGGGCGTGATCAAGGGCTGGGGCCTGGGGGTGAACAAGGTCGAGCCGTGCGAACTGACCCTTGATCTGAGCGAAGCGCAGCCGGACGGTTTCCTGTTGGCTGGCCGCTACACTCTTCTCGACCATGATCGTGCCTTGCAGCGTCTGATGGACGCTGCCCAGGCGCAGAACGTCGAAATCGTGGTCGGCGGCCCGTACAGCTCGGGTATCCTCGCCGGTGGCGCACACTTCGAGTACCAGAAGGCCAGCCCGGCGATCATCAACAAGGTCGAGCAGATCAAGCGCATTGCGGCGGCCCACGGTGTCGACGTCAAAGCCGCTGCATTGCAATTCTCGTTGGCCAACCCGGCAGTGGCCGCGGTGATTCCGGGCTCCAGTCGCCCGGACCGGATCGCCGAAGATGTGGCCGCGTTGTCGGCGGTGATTCCCGCTGCATTCTGGCAGGCGATGCGTGAGGCGAAGCTGGTTTCCGAGCGCGCACCCTTGCCCCTCATTGGAGCTTGAACATGAAGATTGATTTGAGTGGAAAACTGGCGATCGTCAGCGGCAGCACCGCCGGCATCGGCCTGGGCATCAGCCAGGCACTGGCCGAGGCGGGTGCCACGGTGGTGGTGATCGGCCGCGACACGGCCAAGGTCGAACAGGCGCTGGCGAGCATTCGCCAACGCGTACCCGGTGCGCAATTGCGCGGCGTGACCGCCGACCTCGGTACCGCCGAAGGCGCCGAAATATTGTTCGCCGCCGAACCTCGGGCGGACATCCTGGTGAACAACCTCGGGATCTTCAACACCGTGGATTTCTTCGACGCACCGGACAGTGAGTGGACACGCTTCTACGAGGTCAACGTGATCTCCGGCGTGCGCCTGTCCCGGCATTACACGCCGGACATGGTCAAGCAGGGCTGGGGCCGGGTGATCTTCCTGTCTTCGGAATCCGGCGTGGCAACCCCGGCGGACATGATCAACTATGGCGTGACCAAAAGCGCCAACCTGGCTG
The DNA here is from genome assembly GCF_052114525.1 of Pseudomonas sp. KB_15. Lineage (NCBI taxonomy): Bacteria > Pseudomonadati > Pseudomonadota > Gammaproteobacteria > Pseudomonadales > Pseudomonadaceae > Pseudomonas > Pseudomonas sp. KB_15. The sequence goes on from NZ_JBFREX010000051.1 coordinate 37,812, forward strand.
TGTCCCATGGTTTGGCCAAACGTCTGGCCGGCACCGGCGTGACGGTCAATGCGATCCTGCCCGGCCCGACCTTTACCGATGGCCTGGAAGACATGCTCAAGGACGCCACGGCCGAGTCCGGACGCAGCGCCCGGGACGAAGCCGATGCGTTCGTGCGCAAGGCCCGGCCGACGTCGATCATCCAGCGCGTGGCGGATGTCGAGGAAGTCGCCAATCTGGTGGCCTACATCGCTTCGCCGCTATCCTCGGCCACCACCGGCGCTGCCTTGCGAGTTGACGGCGGTGTCGTCGACAGCCTGGCCATCTGAACCTTATTGATTAGAGAGAACATTTCATGGCAACTGCATCAGCCTTCATCGATATCCCGGCTTCGGCCGAACAGGTCTGGCAATTGATTGGCGGTTTCAATTCGCTGCCGGACTGGCTGCCGTTCATTCCCAAGAGCGAGCTCAGCGAAGGCGGGCGCGTGCGCAGTCTGCAAACGGCTGACGGCGCGGTGGTGATCGAACGTCTGCAAGCGTTCGACAACGTGGCTCAAACCTACAGCTACTCGATTTTGCAGGCACCCTTTCCGGCGACTGATTATCTGGCGACGATCAAGGTCGAGGCGCAAGGCGAGGGCGCGCGGGTGACCTGGTCCGGGAGGTTCGAGCCGGTGGGTGTGAGCAACGAGGAAGTGGAGGCGTTGTTTAACGGCATCTATCAGGGTGGGCTTGAGGCACTGCGGGCCAATTACCCGGCCTGATTCACCCAGCGGAAAACACCACCAATCCCCGGTGGGAGCGAGCTTGCTCGCGATAGCGGAGTGTCAGGCGATATATTTTTACCTGATACACCGTCATCGCGAGCAGGCTCGCTCCCACAGGGGTTGATCATTGTTTGTAAGAGTTTGTCAGGTCTGTGGAATCAAACTCTGCCGACAATCGAGCACCAGCCGCGCGCCACCCAGTTCGCTGCTGCCCACCTCCAGGGTAAACCCGTGCAGGCTGACAATCGCCGCGACGATGGACAGCCCCAGTCCGAAGCCGCTTTTTTGATTGCCCGCCTCGGCGCGATAGAAACGCTGGAACACCGCCTCACGTTCCGCCTCGGGAATGCCCGGGCCGGAGTCGAGCACTTCGATCCGTGTATGCCCGCCATCATTGATCCCGCGCAAGATCACCGCGCCACCGGGCGGGGTGAACTTGATCGAATTGCTCAACAGGTTCGCCACCGCTTCAAACAGCAGTGCCCGGTCGCCATTGAGGGGTGGCAATGACGCGGGCAGGTGCAGTTGAAAAACCAGGCCATCGTCTTCCGCCAGGGGCAGATAGAACTCATGCAGTTCTTGCAGCAACGCCACCGGGTCCAGTTGCACGAAACCGGAGCGGCGCTGGCGATCTTCCAGTTCGGAAATCCGCAGCAAGCCACGGAAACGCGCCATCAGGGTGTCGGCCTCGGCGAGCACCAGGTCCAGTTGCATGGCCTGCGGCGAGCCTTCGCCGGCTTGCTGCTGCATACGATAAAGCTGCGCGCGCAGACGGGTCAGGGGCGTGCGCAGGTCATGGGCGATGTTGTCGCACACACCCTTGACCTCGTTCATCAAGCGCTCGATGCGCTCGAGCATGACGTTGACGATGGCGGCGAGCATGTCCAGTTCGTCACGCCGATTGGACAGTGGCAAGCGCCGGCTCAGGTCGCCAGCGACGATGGCTTCGGCACTGGCCTGAATCCCGCGAATGCGTCGCAACGGACGGCGCCGCAGCAAATACCAGCCGACGATGYCCGGCACAATGGTCAGGGTCACACCCCAGAACAAGGCGTGAAGGATGATCCGGGTCACGGCAAACAACGAACCATTGTCGCGCACCAGCACCAGCCAGCGGCCGTCGAGGGTGCGGGTCGCCACGGCGTCGCAACTGTCGGCAGGCAGCGTCTGGTCGTCGCTGTCGTCGGAGGCATCGCAGTCGTTGAGCATGTGGATCTTGCCATCGAGCGGCAAGCCGTCCGGAATGTAGCGCAGGGCACCGTTGAGGTAACGGTGTTGGGCATCGAACAGGCCGTAGGCGTCGATGCCGCGGATGTCGAAGGTCATGCTGACGGCGAGGGCGTCCACCAGTTGCTCTCCGGAGAAGCGCGAAAACAGGTGCTGGCGTTGCATCAGCGAATGCTTGGCCAGGTTGTCCAGGTAAGTGGAAACCTCGTAGTACATGACCCCCATGAGAATCCCGCTCCAGATCACGAACAGCGAACTGTAGAGCGCGAGCAGGCGACTACTGGAAGAGCGCCAGCCTTTAGACGGGTTCGGCAATGACATAACCCGAGCCTCGCACGGTCCGAATCAGTGGGACATTGCCAGGCGGGTCGATCTTCTTGCGCAGACGGCCGATGTGGACGTCGATCAGGTTGGTGCCGGGGTCGAAGTGGTAACCCCAGACTTCTTCGAAAATCATCATACGCGACAGGATTTGCCCGGTGTTGCGCATCAGAAATTCCAGCAACTTGTATTCGGTGGGCAACAGCGTCAGCAGTTGGCCGTCGCGGCTGGCTTCGTGGCTGATCAGGTTCAGCTCCAGATCCGCCACCCGCAGCGTGGTGGCCTGGGCGGTCACGGTGTTCTGCCGGCGCAGCAGGACTTCGACCCGGGCGGCCATTTCATCGGTGGCGAAGGGTTTGGTCAGGTAGTCATCGCCGCCGGCGCGCAAGCCGCGCACGCGCTCATCGACATCGGACAGTGCGCTGATCATCAGGATCGGCGTGGCCACGCCCATGGTCCGCAGCGTGGTGACGATCGCCAGGCCGTCGAGCCCGGGCAACATGCGGTCGAGGGTGATCAGGTCATAGTTGCCGCTGACCGCACGTTCCAGCCCTTCGCGACCATTGTCGACCCAGTCGACGTCGAGGCCGTGGTTACTCAGTTCGGCGACAATTTCCCGGGCGGTCACGGCGTCGTCTTCGATGGTCAAGATGCGGGTCATAGGGCTGGCCTGATTAAATGTTCACAACGTTGTGCGGCATTTTGCCAAGAAATGATCGCAGGCTTTCTAAATAAAAGTTCATGGACGCGACACTGGCGACTGCCCTGGTTTCGCGAGCAGATTCTCTCCCACAAGAGAATGCAATCCCCCTGTGGGAGCGAGCTTGCTCCGGGCGGCGTTCCGACGATGACGGTAGACCAGGCAAAAAGAATCTGTCAGTCAATCGGCGTACTGATAAACACCTCAAGCCCCTCGGCATACTTCGTGAACGCGGCAATCTGCGGAAACTGCGCCGCACTCACCTGATCCGGCACCACCAGGTTGGTGAAGCTCCAGGCCACGGCCAGGGTAATGCCATCCTGCTCAATCGAACCGTCAGTCTTCAGCGGCTGCTTTTCCAGCTCGCGCTCCAGCGCCGAACAGGCCGCCACCAGCTGTCCTTCGACCCGCTGCACCCAAGGTTCGAATTGAATTTCCGCCGGTCGCAGGTTGCGCTCGTAGTAAAGCTGCACGGACTTTTCGCTGGCGGCCAACGCGAGGCCAATCAGGCGCAACGCGCGCAGGCGCTGACCCGGTTCGACGGGCATCAGGCTGTTATCGGCCAGGGTTTCCAGGTAGTCGATGATCAGCGTCGAGTCCATCAACACCTCACCGTCATCCAGCACCAGGGTGGGCGCCTTGACTACCGGGTTGATCTGCCGGAATTGTTCGAAGTGGCGGAACACCGAGACCGATTGATGTTCCAGCGTGATGCCCAGGCATTTGGCGGAAATGGCGGCGCGTCTTACATAGGGCGAGTCCAGCATACCGATCAGCTTCATGGTCCTTTCCTTTATATGGCCATTTCGGGAGGGACAACCTTAGCTGAGGTTCGCCGCCCTGCAAATGAAGACGAAAAATGCCCGGTGCAAGCCGTTTGTCTTCTATATACAGCCGCTCGATTGAATTTCTTGCTATAAACGCACTCCGATTACCGCCCCAAAGCCTGCCGTAGAGCATTTTCAGGGCTTTGTCGGACAAATTCGCTGTCTTTTCGGTTGCTGAGGCCTCAAGTCGGCCGTAGACTGCCGCCCCTCGTAAATTGAGTGCCGGGTGGCGCTTGGAACAAACGGCGCCTTTCCGATGGCCTGCCCAGGTCTGCCGGAACGCTCCCTTATTCGCCTTAATGCACGTTTTTTATAGAGATATCAATGACAAAGGACAAGTTGCTGGCCATGCCGGCGGATGACTACATGAATGCCGAGCAACATGCTTTTTTCTCCGAGCTGTTGCAGAACATGAAAGTCGAAACCCATGAGCGCATCGAGCAGAACCGCATCGCGATCGAAAGCCTGGACACCCCGGCCGATCCGGCAGACGCGGCTTCGGTCGAAGAAGAGCGCACCTGGCTGGTGAACGCGATCGATCGCGACCAGCGCATGCTGCCTCAGTTGGAACAAGCCCTTGAGCGCATCAAGGAAGACAGCTTCGGCTGGTGCGACGACAGCGGCGAGCCGATTGGGCTCAAGCGCCTGCTGATCAGCCCGACCACCAAGTACTGCATCGAAGCTCARGAACGTCACGAGCARATCGACAAGCACCAGCGTCAGGCCTGATTCTGCGAGGTAGCCCCTTTAATCCGGGCTGCCTTGAAAAGATCGCAGCCTGCGGCAGCTCCCGCACAATCGATGCAGGGCGCTGCCGCAGGCTGCGATCTTTGTTTTCTGCTGTCTTCGATTTCCCGGTTCTTCTATTGATCTGCTGCAACGTTCGCGACTAAAGGCTCATGGATAATGGCCTTATGGTGGCGTTTAATGCGAAGACAACAATTAGAAGCTTTCCGGGGTGACGATGATGACGAGAGACGGGTCTCTGGTTGCAGCAGTGCCTGCACCAGTGCTGTTGCCGAAAAACCGCTGGTTGACGCCGACGTTGCAAAGCATCGCCCTGATGCTGTTGTTAAGTGGCATGACGCTGGGCGACTGGTCGCTCTACCTTGCCCTGCCCCTGGCCGTATTGATTATCTGGCTGCCTCGCCTGCGTTCGCGCGCGACCCCTGAGGCTGCTTCCCCAGCCAACCCCGATGCCATTGGCGAATTGACTCGCAACCTTTCCTACACCACCAGCCATAACGCGCTGTCTGCCGCCGGTGTGGCGTTTTCGGTTCGGCAACTGGCGGACAAATTGCAATCGCAGCTCACGGCGGCGGCACAGATCGTCAGTAACGCCGAGGTCATGATCACCACCGAACAGGCCACCTCGGCGCTCAGTCGCCAGGCGCTGAGTGCCGCCAGCGAGGCTCATCAAAGCGGAGCGGCGGGGCGTACGGAACTGATCGAGTCCATTGCGCGCATGCATCAGCTCAGCCAGCGCGCCAGCAACAGCCGTGAACTGATCGAAGCCTTGAGCCTGCGCAGCGATGATATCCAGCGAGTGACCCTGGTGATTCAGTCCATCGCCAGCCAGACCAACCTGTTGGCGTTGAACGCCGCCATTGAAGCGGCGCGGGCGGGGGAGCACGGTCGCGGGTTTGCAGTGGTGGCCGACGAGGTTCGTGGGCTCGCCGCACGTACGGCGACCGCCACGGGCGAAGTTGGCGAGATGGTGGCCGATATCCAGCAACGTACCGCGCAGGTGGTGGAACAGATCCGCCAACTGTCCAGCGACCTGGACACAGGTGTCGAGCAGGTCGAACGGACGGGACAGCACCTGGAGAACATTGCCCGTCTGGCGGCCAGTGTCGAGTCCCAGGTCGGGGAAATCGCCCAAGGGGCAGACACCAATCGCGAACAACTCGACAGCCTGTTTCACGCCATCGAACAGATGCGCAGCGACCTGGCGGTCAGCGACCAGCAAACTCAGGGTCTGGCCCATGCGGCGGTGCAAATGGAAGGGCAAGCCGAAACCATCAGCGAGCGTCTTGCCGAGGTGGGGCTGGATGACTATCACCAGCGGATCTATGACCTGGCCCGGGAAGGCGCGAGCCAGATTGCTGCGCGTTTCGAGGCGGATATCGATGCGGGTCGAATCAGTCTCGACGATCTGTTCGACCGCAATTACCAGGTCATCCCCCATACCAGCCCGGCCAAGTACCAGACGCGTTTCGACCGCTACACCGATCAGGTTTTGCCAACGATCCAGGAACCGTTGTTGCCGCGTCACGAAGGATTGGTGTTCGCCATCGCCTGCACCCAGCAGGGTTATGTGCCGACCCACAACAGCGTATTCAGTCAGCCGCTGACGGGCGACGCGCAGGTCGATGCCATGCAGAACCGGACCAAGCGCAAGTTTGCTGATCGCACCGGGATCCGCTGTGGCAGCCATCAGAAGGCCGTGCTGCTGCAGACCTATACACGCGACACCGGCGAGTTGATGCACGATCTCTCGGTGCCGATCATGCTCAAGGGCCGGCATTGGGGCGGTTTGCGCCTGGGCTACAAACCGGAAAAGCCGCGCTAGAAACCCCGGGTTGCCGGGCGATTGTTACAGATCCTGCAACTGACCTGTACAGGGTTGTGCTGTTTCCTCACCGGCAATCTAATTAACATAGCTATTAATTAGGTTGCTAATGAAGTTCGGGGGGCAGCATGCAAGGCAAAGTTGATGTCGCGGTCATGATCGGCAGCGGAGTACCTGCCAATCTGCGCTCCATGGGACGCAAGGTTTGCTGGGTGGTGCTGCTCAATGGCGAGCGCCGGGGCACGGCGTTCTCCAGTCGCGATGAAGCGGAGGAATGCAAGGCTGCCTGGTTGGCGCAATTGAGCACCGAAAGACCTGGCAGCCTGCATTGAGGTTGTCAGTGCGTCTGGTGCATGCGCAGGTTCAGATCGTCGACCACCCGCGACCAGTCAGCGTCTTCGCGCAATTGTTCTTTGAGGAAGCCGGCCTGTTGCGGTGACCAGAACTCGGCGTCGATGAGTTTCTTGTCATCAGGCAGGAAATGGCCGGCAATGAAGTCGTCGATCGCTTTCTGGCTGGAGTCCAGGCCGAGCTGGTCGAACAGGCCTTTCAAGTCGTGGGTCGGTGATTCCATCTTCATCTCCTTGCAGGTCATCAGTCGGGTCGAGGGGCGAGGCGCGGCACCCTGGTTTCGAAGGCGCCGCACGGGTGGAGTTCGATCGCGATGTTCAAACGCAACAGTGAGCATAGACCGCCAATCGGACATTCAGGCTTTCAGTGCCCCGGCATCGACTGCCGCCTTCAGTTCCATGGCCGATTCCTGGGCCGCCAGGGCAGCGACATCCGGGGTCTTGAACCAGCGATCCTTTTCGACCTGGTGATAGGTCACGGTCTTTAGCGGTGGTTTGGCACGCATGACAATCACGGCCTGGAATTCACCGTCGATTTCTCTGGCTTCGCCCCGGATAAAAAACTCGCCGATATCAAATTCCGTCACGTTGCAGACTTCCCCTGGAAATACATTGTTGTTGTCAACGCAACCCGATTTTTTGCGGATCCGTTTTATTGGGCGGCAGTATGGCAGTAGTTGCCCGTCGACGGCTGAGATAAGTCGGCGGGCAGACGAAACGTCGATGGCGATGAGCGCGGCGGGCATGTCAACAATGTGATTCAAGAAACCGGGCGAGGGCACACGCTTCGTTATGATCAGCTCGGAAACCTCTTACGCAGCCTGTCGAATTATCCTTGATGTGAAAGAAGGCAATGCCCGCCATCACCACTTGAAATCGCGGGCGGGCCGGGACAACGGGAAGCGGTTCATGGTGGCGGGACCGTATCGGGTGCGAGCCTGGCGCTGTTTCCGAGTCAGGCATCAAGGGATAAGCAAAGTGAGTCAGCGTGCACATATGAAGTCCTTTTCATTGTTTACCGACGTATGTACGTCGTTTTGGCTAGTCTCCAAGAGCATCGCTGCTCTAGAATCACCCTCACTGGTGGGTGAATGATGTTTATCTAAAGCAATTTTTTGCGGACGATATGTAGGAAAAGATTTTTTCTTGATGAGATTTTTCCCCGAAGTTGATAGTCCATAATTTTCTGGCAGCAGGAAGGGGGTTTTCCTTCAGCCTGTGACGAACGCCAGGCAAGACGATGCGAGTGACGCTCCAGTAGTCTTCTCAAGCTTCGTGATGAATGAGTGCACTGCTCATTCAGGACTTCAATCCGGGTTCTTTGGCTACACCTTCGGCATTGCCGCTTTTTTGGCTGTGCGTTTATTTTTCGCGCACGGCACCATTTTTCAGATGTGGGGATGTTTCCTTGGCAGTAAGTAATCTCGATATGCATGCCTTGTTCGTGCTGGGTGATTTGCGCGCAAAGCTGGTCAAACAGTTTCAGTCACGTTTCGTTTACATCACTGAACAGAACGCTGAAGGCATTTACATTGCCGAAATCGACACCGAATCAGCCCTGGTGGTGGACGACAAGCCCGGACTCAAACTCAAGGTCGGCGATCATTTCAGCGCTTCGGTGCTGCCCAGTCGCGAAGGCGGCAAACTGGACATCAAGTTCCGCGACATCAAGCTGACGGTTTACGGAATTGGCGATTACGCCTTCGTGACCACGGCCGACGGCCAGGGGATCGTGTTCAAGGAGGGTCACAGCGTGGTGATGGTGTTTGCCGCCCATCAACAGCTGCAGGAAGGCCTGACCAAGACCCTGAAAGCCGTGACCGCCAAAGCGGCCAAGTGGCGCAAGGGCGAGTTGGTGACCTTCAAGGCCAGCGAGTGATGACCCTGACCCGCGCCGATTTCCACGAACAGAACCAGGCCAGCGCTCAAGACGAGGCGCGGCGGCTGTTCGGGCAGAAGAGCATTCTGCAGGGAGCCTGGCTGAATTGGGTGGCGTCACAACTTTACCAACTGCAACCGGCGGCATACGCCAGCATGGTCAGACGAGAGCTGATGCGTTTGCAGGAAACCTGCGAAAACTGATCCACGCACCTCGAAAGCAGAAACCTCTACTACAGTCAGTGGACTGAGTATTCAGAGGCTTCGCGGCCTGCTGCCAGGCCATCCTGCTATTGCTGTGAACAGCACGAGGTGCAAAAGCATGAACGGAATTCGACAGTTGCTGGCTGCTGTCCTGGCCACTTTCGGTTTGCTGGCGACACCCGCCCCGGTGTTTGCCGCCCAGACACCGATCCACTTCGCCGACCTGAACTGGGAAAGCGGCAGCCTGATCACCGATGTCTTGCGCATCATTGTCGAGAAGGGCTACGGGCTGTCGACCGACACCTTGCCGGGCACCACCATCACCCTGGAAACCGCGCTGGCCAACAATGACATTCAGGTCATTGGCGAAGAGTGGGCCGGACGCAGCCCGGTCTGGGTCAAGGCGGAGGCCGAAGGCAAAGTCGTCAGCCTTGGCGACACGGTCAAGGGTGCGACCGAAGGCTGGTGGGTGCCGGAGTATGTGATCAAGGGCGACCCGGCCAAGGGCATCAAGCCGCTGGCGCCGGACTTGCGCAGTGTCAGCGACCTGCCGCGCTATAAAGACGTGTTCAAGGACCCGGAAGCCCCGACCAAGGGACGCTTCCTCAATAGCCCCATCGGTTGGACCTCGGAAGTGGTCAACAAACAGAAACTCAAGGCGTATGGGCTGGACGACAGTTACGTGAACTTCCGCAGCGGTTCGGGCGCGGCACTGGACGCGGAGATCAGCTCGTCTATTCATCGTGGCAAGCCAGTGCTGTTTTACTACTGGTCGCCCACGCCGTTGCTCGGCCGCTTCAAGCTGATTCAACTCGAAGAACCGCCGTTCGACGCCGAAGCCTGGAAGACCTTGACCGACGCCGACAACCCCAATCCACAGCCGACCCGTTCCCTGGCCTCCAAGCTGTCGATCGGTGTCTCCACACCGTTCCAGAAGCAATATCCGCAGATTGCCGAGTTCTTTGCCAAGGTCGACTTTCCGATCGATCCCCTGAACAAGGCGCTGGCCGAGATGAGCGAGAAACATACGCCGCCGCGCCAGGCTGCGCAGGCGTTCATGAAGGCCCATCCGGACGTCTGGCGGGCGTGGCTGCCCAAGGACGTGGCGGAAAAAGTCTCCGCCGCCCTGTAGGCGCTGCCGCAGGTCGGGATCTTTTGATCTTTGTCATGAAAAAGCAAAATCAAGACATCGCAGCCTGCGGTAGCTCCTACAATGTTCGGTTCATATCCCTTTCAAGGATCTCTGAACCATGACCTTGTTGTTGGCTCAATGGCTGGTGACGATCTTCGCAGTGATCAGTCTGGTGCATGTGTATTGGGCGTTGGGTGGTGAGTGGGCGGCGGTGGCGGCGGTGCCGCAAGTACCGCAGGAGGGCAGTGCAAAACTGAGGCCGGCGTTCACGCCGCGAGGCTGGATCACGCTGACGGTGGCCGGGGCATTGCTGTTGATTGCGGTGCTGGTGTGTTTGCGGGTGGGTTGGTGCCTGCCACCGTTGCATCACTGGTCGTTGCAGTGGTTGATCAGCGCGATTGCGATCTTGCTGTTTGCCCGGGCCATTGGCGATTCGGAGCTGGTGGGTTTTTTCAAAGAGGTCAAAGGCTCGGAATTTGCCCGGCTGGACACCTGGGTCTACTCGCCGTTGTGTGTGGTGTTGGGGGCTGGGTTGTTGGCGGTGGCCTGGGTCTGAGACAGACCGGTCCTGATGCATTGACAGGTCTATCGCCTTCGCGGGCAAGCCCGCTCCCACAATTGATCTGCGTACACAGGTCAAAATGTGGGAGCGGGCTTGCCCGCGAAGAGGCCGGTCCAGTCACTGCAAAACTTTGGCTTAGCTGCCACTCTCACTCCGCCGGCTGCTCACCTCGGCCGGCACATCATCCCCGGCCATGCGTTTACGGAACAGCGCCGCCCGGGCCAGCAGCAAAGTGGTCACGGGCACGGTAATCGCCAGCAGGATCGGAATCAGCCAGGCGTGCAAGACCGGCGCGGACTTGAGCGCCGAAAAATAGATGATCGAAGCCAGCGCCACGCACCAGGCCCCGAGCGTCGAGGCCAGGGCCGGTGGGTGCATGCGCTGGAAGTAGTCCTGCATGCGCAGCAGGCCCGTGGCGCCGATCAATGCAAACAGGCTGCCGAGTACCAGCAGGATCGCCACCGGGATTTCCACCCACAACGACAATGGCGTATTCATTCGATCACCTCACCACGCAGCAGGAATTTCGCCAGGGCGAACGAGCCGACGAAACCGAACAGTGCTATCAGCAGCGCCGCCTCGAAGTACGTATCACTGGCATAACGAATACCCAGCGCCAGCATCATCAGCATCGCGACGATGTACAGGTAGTCCAGCGCCAGGACCCGATCCTGGGCCGACGGCCCCTTGAACAGGCGGATCAGGGTCAGGATCATCGCCAGGGAAAAGATGAACAGGCTCAGCGGGATCGCGTTCGACAGCAACGGGCTCATTCGAAGATCTCCATCAACGGACGTTCGTAGGTTGCCTTGAAGTGCTGGATGAACAGCGCTTCGTCGTCCAGGTCGAAGACGTGCAACAGCAGAATGCTGCGGTCCAGCGCCAGCTCCGACCAGACCGTACCGGGCACCACCGTGGTGATCATCGACAGCGCGGCCAGGCCGTTGGCGTCACGCAAGTCCAGCGGCACCTTGATGAATTGCGAACGGGGCGGGCGGCGACCCGCATTGAGCACACCCCAGGCCACGGCGAGGTTGGACACCAGCACATCACGCCCGACCAGCAGGACCAGGCGCAGGATCACCCCGGGACGACGGATGCGTACCGGCAGCGGACGCAGCTTGCGCATCATCAATGGCGCACAGAACCCCAGCGCTGCACCCAGCAGCAGGTTGCCGGGGCTGATCGACAGGTTCAGCAGCAACCACAGCAGCCACAAGGCCAGTGACAGCAACGGTGCCGGAAACAGGCGCTTCATGGCTGCACCTCCAGCGTGGTCGCATGGGCCGGCGGGTTCGGTACGACGCGCGTATCGAGCACCGCCATCACGTATTGCTGCGGGTTGTACAAGGCATCGGCGGCGGCCTGGGTGTAGCGCAGCAGCGGATCTGCCTTGAAGGTCAGCGCAATACTCAGGCCCAGCAGCGCGAAGATCGGCACGCATTCCAAGCGCCGCAACAGGGGCGATGGTCGTTCCGCTGGCGTCCAGAAGCGCTGGATGCCCAGGCGCGAGAAGGCGATCAGCGACGCCAGCCCGGACAAAATCAACAACACCAACAGGCCCCACGCGGCGTTGGAAATCGGCTCGTCGCCGCTGTTGCCCAGGCCCAGCGGATTGAGCAGGGCACCGATCAACCCGAGTTTGCCGATAAACCCGGAGAGCGGCGGCATGCCGATGATCAGCAAGGCGCAGGCGATGAAGCTCAGGCCAAGAAACGCCATGGTCCAGGGAATCACCTGGCCGACCACGGCTTTTTGCTCGTCGTCGAGGTTGATGCCTTTGGGCGGATGCAGGGATTCCAGTGGACGGGGCAGCAGTTCGGCTTCATCTTCGAGCAGGACTTCATTGGCCGAGCGCGAGCGCTCGATCAGTTCGGCCAGCAGGAACAGCGCGCTCAACGCCAGGGTCGAGCTGAACAGATAGAACAGCGCCGCGCCGGCCAGGTTCGGCTGGGCGAAACCGATGCTCGACAACAGAATGCCTGCCGACACCAGAATGCTCAGGCTGGCCATGCGCTCCAGGCGTTGTGCGGCGAGGATCGCAATGGCTGCGCAGACAATGGTCGCCATGCCGCCATAGATCAGCCACTCACCGCCAAAGAACGCCGATGCCCCGGCCTGGGCGGAAAACAGCAGCGTCCACAGGCGCAGCAAGGTGTAGACGCCGACCTTGGTCATGATTGCGAACATCGCCGCCACTGGCGCGCTGGCCGAGGAATAGGCCGGCACCAGCCAGAAGTTCAGCGGCCACATCCCGGCCTTGGCCAGAAACGCGACGGCCAGAATCCCTGCGCCGGCGTGTAGCAAGCCGCGATCAGCTTCGGATACCAGYGGGATTTTTACCGCCAGGTCGGCCATGTTCAGCGTGCCGGTAACCCCATAGATCAGGGCCGCGCCAATCAGGAACAGCGACGAGGCCAACAGGTTGATCGAGATGTAATGCAGCCCCGACGACACCCGCGCCCGGCCCGAGCCGTGCAGCATCAACCCGTAGGACGCGGCCAGCAGCACCTCGAAGAACACGAACAGGTTGAACAGGTCAGCGGTGAGGAACGCGCCGTAAAGGCCCATCAACTGGATCTGGAACAGCGCGTGAAAACTGGAACCTGCGCTGTCCCAGCGTGCCATGGCAAACAGCAGGGCACTGACGCCGATGATGCCGGTCAGCACCAGCATCAGCGCCGACAGGCGATCGACCACCAGCACCAGGCCGAACGGCACTTGCCAGTTGCTCGGCAGGTACACGCCGATGGAGCCTGGCACGCCGGTGGTTTGCGTCCATTGCAACAACGCCACGGCAATGCCCAGCCCGAGCAGGCTGGAGAGCAGATTGATCTTTGCCTTGAGCGGGCGGTGCTTCTCGCCAAGCATCAGCATGATCGCGGCGGTCAGCAGCGGCAGCAGGATGGGCGCGACGATCAGGTGAGACATCGCCATCATTCCCTGGGCTCCCGGCCATCCACATGGTCGGTGCCGGTCAGGCCCCGGGACGCGAGCAGCACCACCAGAAACAGCGCGGTCATGGCGAAGCTGATGACGATCGCCGTCAGCACCAGCGCTTGTGGCAACGGGTCGGTGTAGTGCAACAGATCCTGCGGCACGCCGTCCTTGATGATCGGTTCCTTGCCGATGAACAGGCTGCCCATGCTGAAGATGAACAGATTGACGCCGTAGGACAGCAGGCACAGGCCCATGACCACCTGGAACGTCCGTGGGCGCAGGATCAGCCAGACGCCGGACGCGGCCAGGACGCCGATGGCGATTGCGATGACTTCTTCCATCAGACGGCTCCTTTGGCGGCAACGGATTTAGGCTGGGCAGCGGTTTTGTGGCCCCGCACCGACTGGTGGGCGAGGGCGGTGAGGATCAACAGGGTCGAGCCGACCACCACGCCGTACACGCCGATGTCGAAGAACAGCGCGCTGGCCAGGTGAATGTCACCCAGCAGCGGCAACGAGAAATGCCAGGTGTGGGTGGTCAGGAACGGATAGCCGACCAGCATCGCACCCAGCCCGGTGGCCGTGGCAAACAGCAGTCCGGTGCCCATCCAGCGCAGCGGCCGCAGGCTCATTTGCGCCTCGACCCACTGCGTGCCGGCGACCATGTATTGCAGGATGAACGCCACCGACATCACCAGCCCGGCGACAAAGCCGCCGCCCGGTTGGTTGTGCCCACGCATGAACAGGTAGAACGACACCACCAGCGCCACCGGCAACAGCAGGCGCACCAGCACCGCCGGTACCATCATGAAGCCGAGCGCGGTGTCGCTGGCGTGACGCGGGTTGACCAGGTCGGTGACCACGTCCGGCGCGAGCAAGCGTTGCTGGGCCGGCAGTTGCAGGCTTTCTTTCGGCGGACGGAAGCGGCGCAGCAGGGCGAACACGGTCAGGGCCACGGCCACCAGCACGGTGATTTCACCGAGGGTGTCGAAACCACGGAAGTCCACCAGCATCACGTTGACCACGTTGCTGCCACCGCCTTCGGGCAAGGCGCGACTCAGGTAGAACGAAGAAATATCGTTGGGTGTCTGGCGCGTCAGCATGGCGTAGGCCAGCAAAGCCATGCCGACACCGACCGTGGTCGACAGCAGCAAGTCACGGATACGCCGCACCCGCGCCCGGCGCAGGCTGCCCGGCAACGGCGAGACTTCTTCGATCCGCCGTGGCAGCCAGCGCAGGCCCAGCAGGATCAACACCGTGGTCACCACCTCGACCGCCAGTTGCGTCAGGGCCAGGTCCGGCGCGGAAAACCAGACGAAGGTGACGCAGGTCATCAGGCCACAGACGCTGACCATGGTCAGTGCCGCGAGGCGGTGGTACTTGGCCTGATACGCCGCGCCAAGGGCGCAGGCGATGGCCAGCAACCACAAGGTGACGAACACGATCGACCCCGGAATTTTCGGCCGGTCACCCCAGTGAAGGCTGCTGTGCAACATGGGAATCAACCCGGCCAGCACGGCGGCGAGCACCACCAGGAACAATTGCATTTGCAGGCGCCTGGTACCCATCCGGGGCTCCAGGCGACGGGCCAGGCGCATCATCATGATCAGGCCACGCTCGAACAGGCGCTTGCCGTCGAAACGACCAATGACCGGCGGGCAGTGGAAGCGTCCACGCTTGAATTGGTTGCGCAGCAGCAAGTAGAGCAGGGTGCCGCAAGAGAGGGCGATCAGGCTCATGATCATCGGCGCGTTCAGGCCGTGCCAGATGGCCAGGCTATACTCGGGCAGCGTGCCGCCGACCACCGGTTGCGCCGCGGCAGCGAGCAGCGGGCCGACCACCTGCGCCGGGAATATCCCCACCAGCAGACAAGTGAACACCAGCAATTCGACCGGCGCGCGCATCCAGCGCGGTGGCTCGTGGGGCGTGTGGGGCAAGTCGGTCGCCGGCGGACCGAAGAACACATCCACGGTGAAACGCAGGGAGTAAGCCACGCTGAAGGTACCGGCAATGGTTGCCACGATCGGCAAACTCAGTTCGACCCAGCGCGTGGCATTGATGAACACGGTTTCGGCGAAGAACATCTCTTTGGAGAGGAAGCCGTTGAGCAACGGCACGCCGGCCATCGAGGCGCTGGCGACCATGGCCAGGGTGGCGGTAAACGGCATCAGTTTGAACAGCCCACTGAGCTTGCGGATATCGCGGGTGCCACTTTCGTGGTCGATGATGCCCGCGGCCATGAACAATGAGGCCTTGAACGTTGCATGGTTGAGGATGTGGAACACCGCGGCGACGGCGGCCAGCGGGCTGTTCAAGCCGAGCAGCAGGGTAATCAGGCCGAGGTGGCTGATGGTCGAGTAGGCCAGCAATCCCTTGAGGTCGTTCTGGAACATCGCGCAGTACGCCCCGAGCAACAGGGTGCAGGCACCGGCGCCGCTGACGATGTAGAACCATTCTTCACTGCCCGAGAGCGATGGCCATAGCCGCGCGAGCAGAAATACCCCGGCCTTGACCATGGTCGCCGAGTGCAGGTACGCCGACACGGGGGTCGGCGCGGCCATGGCGTGGGGCAGCCAGAAGTGAAAGGGAAATTGCGCACTTTTGCTCAAGGCGCCGATCAGGATCAGGGGCAACAGGATCGGGTAGAGGGCATGGGCGCGAATCAGGTCGCCGGCGGCCAGGACCTTGTCCAGGTCATAGCTGCCGACCACATGGCCGAGCAGCATGACCCCCGCCAGCAGGCACAATCCGCCCGCACCGGTCACCATCAGCGCCATGTGGGCACCACGCCGGGCGTCGGCGCGATGGTGCCAGTAGCCAATCAACAGGAACGAAAAGAGGCTGGTCAGCTCCCAGAAAAACACGATCTGGATCAGGTTGCCGGAGATCACCAGGCCAAGCATGGCGCCCATGAAGGCCAGGAAAAACGCGAAGAAGCGCGGCACTGGATCGTTCGGCGACATGTAGTAGCGGGCGTACAGCGAAACCAGGGTGCCAATGCCCAGCACCAGCATGGAAAACAGCCAGGCGAAACCGTCCATGCGCAGGACGAAGTTCAAGCCCAGGCTGGGCAACCAGGAAAACTCTTCGCGAATGACGCCGCCATGGGCGATCTGCGGGTACAGGAGCGCGACCTGAAGGGTGCCGATCAGGGCGATCAGGCCAGCCAGCAGGGATTCGGCGTTACGTGCATTGTGCGGCAACACGGCCGCCAAACAGCTGCCTATGAAAGGCAGAAGCAGTAGAACTATCAGGGACATAGGCTTCTAATCTGCGAAAGTTTGTGAAGCATCATACGTGCCAGCTCCCGGATCACCAAACGCCAAGCTGTCGCAGAATCCTACACGGTAGATGGAAAAGTCCTGTTTATCCTTGTTTCAGGGGGTTGGGTTTAACCTCTCGGACGCCATCGCGGGCAAGCCCGCTCCCACAGGGTTTTGCGGTGTGCACACCGTTTTGTGTACATCCACAAACTCTGTGGGAGCGGGCTTGCCCGCGAAAGCAATCGATCATGCACCGCTGAATTAGCGGTTCAACCCTGTGTTTCCCGCTCCAGCTCTTCTTCTACCGCAGCCGCCTTACCCTTGGTCTTCAGCTCACTGACAATCACCGCCGCCACAATCAACCCGGCCCCGAGCAGGGCAATCGCCGGCAGGCGTTCCCCGGCGATGCGCCCGACAATCCCGGCCCATACCGGCTCGCCGGCATAGATCAGCGTGGCGCGGGTCGGTGAAACGCTTTTTTGTGCCCAGTTCATCGCCACCTGAATCGCCGCACTCGCCGCCCCAAGGCCCAACGCGCTGCACAGCAGCAACCACGAGAAGTCCGGTATCGCCTCATTGGTCGGCACCACCATCAGGAACGACAGCACCGAAGTGACCGCCAGTTGCACCGCCGTCACCCGACGCACATCGACCTGGCCGGCATAGGTGCTGATCAAAATGATCTCGGCCGCAATGGCCACGGCGCTGATCAAGGTGGCGATTTCACCGGGGCTGAAGTTGAACGACGCACCGGACGGCCCGGACAACAGCATCAACCCGGTAAAGGCCAGCATGATGCCGATGCTCGGCATCAACCCCGGACGGCGCCCCAGCACCAGCCATTGCAGCAACGGCACAAACGGGACGTACAGCGCGGTAATAAAGGCCGATTGGCTGCTGGGAATGCTCTGCAGCCCGACTGTCTGCAAGCCATAGCCGAGCATGATCGCCACGCCGATAAACGACCCGGCCTTGAGTTCGAACAGGGTCAGGTCGCGCAGGTGACGCCAGGAAAACAGGGCGACGATGCTCGCGGCGGTGGCAAAGCGCAGGCCGACGAAAAACATCGGGCCGCTGACGGTCATCGCATGCTGTACCAGCAGGAAGGTTCCGCCCCAGACCATCGTGATCAGCACCAGCACGCATTCGGCCTTGCTGAACCTTGTAAAACGGGAGGAAGCCTCTGGGGAGTTCACCGACGTCATGACCTTGCACGCTACTGGAGGGGGACGCACAATGCGCCGAATGTTGCGCAGTATACTGCCCAACCCCACTCAGTGAGCAATATAGTGCACAAAGATTCTACCCAACGGGCATCGGTGCTCCAGCACGTCAGTCAAAATGTTCGTCGTTTGCGTCATGCCGCGGACATGAGCCAGACCGCGCTGGCCGAAAAGTCCGGTGTCAGCCGCCGAATGCTGGTGGCGATCGAGGCGGGGGAAAAGAACGTCAGCCTGACCACCCTCGACCGGGTGGCCGAAGCCCTCGACGTCGCTTTCAGTGATTTGATCCAGGCGCCCGACGCCCGCGATCCCAGCCGTATCAATGAGCTGGCCTGGACCGGCACCATTCCCGGCAGTAAAGCGGTGTTGCTCTCCAAGGCCCACGCCAGCCGCGAAGTCGAGCAGTGGGAATGGTGCCTGCAACCGGGCGAGGTGTATCCATCGGAGCCGGACGCCGATGGCTGGAGCGAGCAGATTTATGTCTTCGAAGGTTGTCTGACCGTTATGCTCGGCGACCAGCCACAGAATATCGCAGCGGGTGAATTCTTCATGTTCGCCAGCAACCAGCCGCACTGTTATCGCAACGACGGGGCGGTGGCGGCGCGGTTTGTGCGTAACGTGGTGATCTGAACAGGGAGAACACGATGGACCAGGCCTTGACCCATGACGCTGACATCCTGATTGTCGGTGGCGGCCTCAGTGGCACGATGCTGGCGGCGCAGTTGATGCGCCTGCCGGGCAGGCGCAAGGTGCTGGTGATTGAGCCCCGCGCCGAACTCGGCCGGGGCGAAGCCTATAGCGCGGTGGAGTTGGGGCATACGCTCAACGGCAACGCGGCGCGGATGAGTGTCGATCCGGACAACGCCGACGACCTGACCCAATGGCTCACCGACTACATTGCCAGCGGCGGCTGGCCGGAGTCGGACCAGCAGCATGTGCCGATCAGCGAATTGTTTCCGCCTCGGGGGATATTCGGTCTGTACGCGCAGCAGCGTCTGGCAGAAGCGCAAGCGGTGGGTGCCTTGAACGGTTCGACCGCCGAACATGTACGGGCCGAAGTGGTGGATTTGCAAACCGGTACGGATAACGTGCGGCTGACACTGAGCGATGGCCAATGCCTGCAAGGGGCGTTTGCGGTTCTGGCCACGGGTATGTTCCCCGCCGCGCGCACGCCACAAACCCGGTCCAGCGGCTTGAACGCTGCGGCCCTCGATCCGTGGGACGTGGCAGCCATGCAGCGTCTCGATCCGTTATCGACGGTCATGATCATCGGCTCGGGCCTGACCATGGTCGACGCCGTGGTGTCCCTGGAGCAGGCCGGGCATCGTGGTCCGATCGAAGTGTTTTCCCGCCATGGGCTGCTGCCCCATGTGCGTCGCCAGCCACCGGCCTGGGTGGATTTTCTCGCGCAGGATCAGAGCATCCGCACGCCTCGCCAGTTGATGCGCGAATTGCGTCGGCACTGCCGGGACGCCATCGCCCTGGGCATTGACTGGCAGGCGCCGCTGGACACGGTGCGGGCACATATCGGCCGCTTGTGGCATCAGGCGACGGACGTGCAGCGTCGGCAGTTCGTGCGGCATGTGCGGCCGTGGTGGGAAAGCCATCACCACCGCTCGCCACCCTTGAGTGCCGAACTGGTGGAGCGGTTATATAAAGAAGGGCGGTTACGTATTCACGCGGCCTCGTTCAAGGGCCTTGAGCCTTCGCTCAATGGCGAGGTGAGTATCCGCCTTCGACGGCGCGGCGAGGCGCAGACCTGTGTGGTCAGCGGTGCCGCTCTGATCAACTCCAGCGGTATCGAATACGACTGGCGCCGTGTCGCGCGACCGCTGCCCCGGCAATTGCTCGCCCGAGGCCTGGTGCGGCCGGGGCCGTTGGCTTTGGGCATCGCGGCGGAGGTCGATGGCGCGGTCCTGAACGCCGAGGGTCAGCCCGCCAGCTGTCTGTTTGCCATGGGGCCGCCGCTGCGCGGCATGTGGTGGGAAAGTACGGCCGTCACCGATGTGGCGAGTCAGGCCAAGGCGTTGGCCGAGCGGCTGGTGCGCTAAGTACATATCCATTTTTTTGGTTGCGGCGGCTGGCGGTTTCGCCCTTACGGCGACTTACTTTTTTACAAGCGCCTAAAAAAGTAAGCAAAAAACGCTCGCCCCTTACGTACGGCCCCTCGCTTAGGCTCGGGGTTCCTTCGCTCCGGTATTCATCCGGGGGCATCGCCTCCGGTCGGCTTCGCTCGACCTCCTCTCGATGTGTTCGGCTGCGCCGAACGGCGCTGCGCGCCTCCCCCCGGATGAACACCTCCACTCAGCCTGCCGAGGGGGCGGGTGGATCAAGATCAAGAGCTGCAGGCGAGCTAACGCTCGGCCTGATGAGTGGTGAAGAGCGTGGGTGTACGCCGCTCTGCTTTTGCTTTTCTGTAGGAGCGAGCCTGCTCGCGATGACGGCCTGCCAGCCGACCAGAGTCTTGCGGACTTCCCCGATACCTGTGGGAGCGGGCTTGCCCGCGAAGGCGGCCTGCCAGCCGATCGAAATCTTTCAGATGTACTGAATTCCTGTGGGAGCGGGCTTGCCCGCGAAGGCGGCCTGCCAGCCGATCGAAATCTTTCAGATGTACTGAATATCAATGCACCCGGCAAAAAACCGCAGCCCCCCACCCGAGGCCGCGGTTTTCCAGAGAGTTGAAACCGGCCCCATCAACCAACGTGGCTGATGGGGCGCGGGCTCAGTTGGCGATCACCGGCACCGTCCGCACGGAGCCTTGGGACGAGGTGATCGTGGCGGTCGGGTTCGCCGACGGAACCACCGTGGTGGTGTTGTTCACCGTCAACTTCCAGCGTCCATTCGCCGGGACGGAGGTGGTGCCCAGGGTGATCAGCCCGGTCGGCGTGGTGACCTTGATGGTGATGGTGTTGCCGGTGGTCACCGATGAAGTGCCGGCAAAGTCCCAGGTGAAACGGTTGTTGGAGCGGGCGCTCACCGTTGCGGTGGTCACTGCGAAGGTTTCCGTAGCAGGCCGTGGCGAAACCTGCACCGTGACCGTGGCCGGCGACGTCGACAGGGCGCCGAAGCTGTCCCGGGCGATGTAGGTGAAGGTTGTGGTGAAGGCCGTGGTGACGGTGGCCGGCGGGGTGTAGGTGAGCACGGTGCCGTTACTGCTGACGGTGCCGCGACCTGCCGGTGGTTGAGTGAAGCTGGCGACTGCTAGCGGTAAGTTGCCTTCCGGATCGGTGTCGTTGGCCAGCACGTTGATTGGAATCGCCACTCCCAGTGTCGTGACGGCATCGGCGACTGCCACCGGAGGCCGGTTAGGCGCCACGGTAATGGTCACGGTTGCCGCTGTCGTCGAGGCCAGGCCTTTGATGTCCTGGGCCTTGTAGGTGAAGGTCGTGGTCAGCGGCGCGTTGACGACTGCTGGAGGGGTGTAGACCACCGCCGTAGTGCCGCTCAGTGCCACGGTGCCCTGGCCTGCGGCGGGTTGGGTCAACGCGGTTATGCTCAGTGGGGTGTTGCCGTCCGGGTCACGGTCGTTGGCCAGCAGGTTGAGGGTGATCGGCACGCCGAAGCTGGTGCTGCCGGTATCGGCGACGGAGATCGGTGCCTGGTTCGCGCCGGTGTCCGGTGCAGTGCCGACCACTACGACCGGCTCGGTGTCACTGCCGCCGGCGGCGGATTTGACCGTAACGGTTGCAGGGGGTTGGGTCAGGTCAGCCACTGTCAGGCTTTGCAGGATGCCGGCTTTCGACAGCCTTGCGTAACCCTGGGCGACCATGTCCGGAACCACCACTTCGTCTGTGGAGGTGGCCTCTATCAGCAGGCTGTGGTTGCTCCAGCTGTAACGGGCGGTCTGGATTTTCACCACGTCCGAGAGCTTGCTCGACACCGAGGTCGGGCGGGTGGTCCCGGCGGGGTTGGTGGCGGTGACCACCACGACCGCAGGCACGGTGCCGTTGCTCAGCAGATGCTGGGCGAAGAACACGCCGTTGTTATCGCTCAGCATGTTGGTCTGGCAAGGCGACACAGGCGGGCCGGGTACCAGGGCGATGCTTTCGCGAAAGCACAGGGTCGAGCCGTTGGCCGCTTTGGCAAACACTTCGACCCGGGTGTTGATGCCGCCCGTGCCTGTTGTGCGACGGTAGGTGGCACGGCTCATGTCCACCGCGGTTTGCGCGCGATTGTCGAGCACCTTGCCGGACAGGGTGAAGAGGTTGGTCTGGATAGTGCCGGCCGGACCCTGGATGCGTACGAAGTTGGTGTTGTTGGGGCTGCCGGTCACGGCTTCGGTGAGGTTCGGGTCGCCGACAAAGGTTTCGACGGCGCCGGTGTCCGGGTTCACCTCGGTGTAGGGGCCGTTGACGCTGCGCAGGAACGGACCGACCGCACCGTTGAGTGCGCCACTGAAATTACCCGGTGCACCTATGCCGATGTCCCTGGTGAGGTTGATCGCACGACGGCCGGGGGTGGTGACGTTGACCGTTTCCACGCCGTAGGGGTGGGTAATGGTGTAGGTCCCGGCGACGGGAATGTTCACCCGCATACGGATCCGAGCGAAGCTGATTTGATCGCCATCGAGCGGATTTCCGCCAGCGAATGCCGCTTCTATCCCGGCGACATAGGCATCCATGCCGTAGCCGGCGGTGTTGTTGGGAATGTTGGTCTCGGCGAGAAACCAGAAGGCTTCGTCTGGCCAGTTATCCGGGAACACCATCGGTTGGGTGTCGTCGAAAATACCCGGCGTCGGCAACAGGGTGCACATGTAGGCCGGTGGCACACTGGCGGCGACCCGCGAGCTGGCGGCGCGTGACTGGCACAGTTCCATCGACAGTTGATTGTTGTCCTGGTACCACATCGGAAATTTCCCGGTGGCAAAGGTGTAAGGGCCGGGATCGACGGCGGCGAGTTGCGCGAAGGCACTGCCGGACAGCGATAGAGTCAGTCCCAGGGCGTTGACCGCCAGGCGTGGCCATTTGTTCATGATGCCTCCTGATGAGGATCCGGGCATGTGAGCGTTCATTGCACGATGACCACTTCTTCGGTATCGCTGCCGCCATTGGATGACGTCACGCGAACCTGGGCAGGCGGAATCGGCGTGATGCCGGTGGCCAGGCTTTTCACTGCGCCGTCACCACTCAGGGCGCCGATGGCGATACCGGTGCCGGAGGTGGCGGTGAGTACCGGCGGCGACGTTTCATCGCTGGTCGAAGCCACGATGGTGATTTGCCCGGTGCTCAGGCTGTACTCGGCGCGTGAGATCGTCACCAGGTCGGTCAGCGGCATGGGCAAGGTGGTCGGCGTGCTGCTGGCGATGGCCAGGTGGTTATCGGCGGTCACTCGCAAGGTGCTCGGCAGTGTCGGATTGTTCGGCGACTGCGCATACCAGTGGCCGGTGGTGTTGGCTTCGGTGAAATTCAGGACCGGGTTGTTGCTGTCCAGAGTCACGGTGGCCGGTGGTGGCGGGGCCAGCACGAACACGTCCTGCTGGGCCACCGGGGCGCTGGTGCCGGCCTGTCGCGAGTAAGTGCTGCGCTCGGCGATCACCGGGGTCGGCCGGACCACCGTCGACAACTTGCCGGATACGGCGAAGAGGTTGGTGCGCAGGTCCAGGCCATTGGGGCCTTCGATGCGCACGTAGTTGGTGTTGAACGGGCTGCCGGTGACGGCTTCGTTGAGGTTCGGATCGCCGACGAATTTTTCCGCCTGGCCCGTGATCGGGTTGGTCTCGGTGTAGGGGCCATTGACGCTGCGCAGGAATGGCCCGACGTCGCCCTTGAGCGCGCCGTCATAGGTTTTTGGCGCGCCGATGCCGATGTCCCGGGTCATGTTGATCGCCCGCCGGCCGGGGGTGTCGACGGTGAATACTTCGACGCCGTAGGGGTGGGTGATGACGTAAGTGCCGGCGGCGGGCACGTCGATGCGAATACGAATACGGGCGAAACTGATCTGGTCGCCCTCCACTGGATCACCGCCACTGAAGGCTGCCTCGAGCGCCGAGACATAGGTCAGGTCGATGCCCCGGGCGGCGTCGACGATGGTGGTTTCGCCTGTCGCCCAGAACGCTTCGTCGGGGAAATTGGTCGGGAAGACCAACGGTTTGGTGTCGTCGAAAATACCGGGGGTCGGGATCAACGAGCACATGTAGGTCGGGGCGCCCGGTGCGCTGGCAACCCTGGAACTGACAGCCTTGGATAAACACAGGTCAAGGGTTCGGCCGTGGGTATCTTGATACCAGGCGGCAAAATTGCCATTGGCTGGCAGGTAGGGTCCGGGGTCTGCGGCAAACAGCGCTGCCTGGGCAATGCCTTGGCCTAGAGCGGTCACGATCAGGGCGGTCGCGGTTTTGCACAGTAAAGGGTGCATGAGTATTCCCTCTATCGAAGTACCTGCCCCTTGGGGACTGGTCAGTTGGCAGGATGTTTGGCAACTTCCATACCAATCAGCGAAAACGCCCGTGAGAAGCTCGGACTAAAGGCCTAGGCGCAGTCGCTGGCGATAGACCCGGAAGCTGGGGGGGCGGGCAGTTGCCCCCAACTTTGGGGGTGAATGGGGCGCGGGAGGTGGGGATCGCAGTACCCAGGTTCGGGCAAACGGCTATGTGTGGGCTATAAACCTATAGGGGGTTTCCGGGAACCGTGTCCATGAACTCAATCACCAAAGTGCTTGTGACCGAAAGCGAAGCCCGCTTGAGCACGCGCAAGCAGCCGTTCGATCTGCTGCGCTGGTTTTCGCTGATCAGCATGGTGGTGATCGGCACGGTGGCGGTGGCGCTGGGGGCGGTGTCTACAAGGTTCGTGCTTACCGAAAGCGTGCAGCGCGATGCGCTGTTGACCTCGCAATTCATTCAGGCGATTGCCTCGGTCGAGGTGCGCAATGTGTCGATCCCCAAGATCCGGACCATGGGCGAGATGCTCGACCCACGAAATGACAAGGACTTTCCTGACGTCGACCCGCTGTCCCGCACCAATGCCCGTGATGATTTCCTCGACCATATCGAAAACTTGCCGGACGTGATCCTGGTCAACATCTATGCCCCCGACCGCATGGTGATCTGGTCGACCAA
Source organism: Pseudomonas sp. KB_15 (assembly GCF_052114525.1). Classification (NCBI taxonomy): domain Bacteria; kingdom Pseudomonadati; phylum Pseudomonadota; class Gammaproteobacteria; order Pseudomonadales; family Pseudomonadaceae; genus Pseudomonas; species Pseudomonas sp. KB_15. The sequence continues at coordinate 62,812 of NZ_JBFREX010000051.1, forward strand.
CCCGGCCTTGATGGGCATCACGATCCATGGCGATGAAGACCTCGACCGGGCGTTCATATCGAAGCTTCCCGTGTCGACCAGCTACCACGATGTGGACAAGTCCCGCATGGAACAGAAGTTCCTGGAGCCACCCAAATACATCTTCATCGAAAACTACATTCCCCTGTACGACGCCGATGGCAGCACCGTCACGGCGATGGTCGAGATTTACAAGGAACCGCAGGACCTGATCAACCGCATGGAGCGCGGCCTGGTGCTGATCTGGCTGGCGACCGCCCTGGGCGGCGGTCTGATTTACCTGGGGTTGTACTGGATCGTGCGGCGGGCGGCGATCCTGCTGGCGACGCAACAGAAGCAATTGATCACCAACGAAACCTTTGTGGCTCTGGGGGAGGTGTCCTCGGCGGTCGCCCACAGTCTGCGCAATCCGTTGGCGAACATCCGTTCAAGCGCCGAGCTGGCGATGGAGTTCGACAGCGGTCCGGCACATAGGAACATCAACGACATCATTGGTCAGGTCGATCGCATGTCGAAATGGGTGCGGGAGTTGCTCCAGTCCCTGCGACCGCTCACTGACGAGGCTGAACCGGTGAACCTGGTGGCGGCCCTGCATGACAGCCTGATGGCTTATGAGCATCAGATCAGCAAGGCCAAGGTCAACGTGGTGTTCGAGCCGGACCAGACGCCCATGGTCCTGAGTCAGCAGGTGCAACTGACCCAGATCCTCAACAGCCTGCTGTCCAACGCGGTGGAAGCCATGGACAGCGGCGGTACGCTGAGCATCCAGATCGAGCCGCGCGATGCCCTTTGCGTCAGCGTGAAGGTGAGCGATACCGGCAAAGGCATGAATGAAGAACAGCGCACCATGGCCTTCCGGCCGTTCTTTACCACCAAGCAGGGCGGGCTGGGCGTCGGGCTGGTGCTGGTCAAGCGGATCATGGAGCGTTTTGGCGGTGCGGTGACCCTGGATAGCTGTGAAGGCGAAGGCACCACTGTCCGTCTGTCGTTTAAATTGGCCCCCTGAAAGTGGGGAGGAACTATCCCCCGTTAGCGGGTTTCAATCCCCAGTCATTTCTACACTCATGGCACATTGATGCTGATAAGTAATTGTTTTATTGAGTGTTAATGCTTTTGTGTAAAGAACTTACATAATTGGCGAGATCCTTGCAGAACCACCATCACCCCCCTTCACGACATCAAGGCGGCTGGTGATGGAAAAAAAGCGCAGTGCAACGAAAATTCTTTCGATGTGCCTGACGGGGTCAAAGGCTCACGCAACACCACGCGGATGGAAAACGCTCTGCCGTCTACCGTGCAGGCCAGTTTCAATGCCCCAATCAATGTGCAGACTGGTTGGTGCGCACTACGTGAATTGCGCAGCACGGCCAACCTTCCTCACTGGCGACGGCTTCGGCCCTAAAGTGACCGTCAAGCAATGAACAGGGAGGGTGTCGACATGAACATGAAGATGCATTCACCACGCTCACGCGCCTTGGGCATGCACCTGGTGCTGATGTCGGTGACCGGTTTGCTGGCCAGCCAGTTGCTGGTCGCCAGCCAGCCACTGTCGACGCCCGCACCTGCCCCGGCATCCACTCCCGAGTCCGCTGTCGTTGAAGCCGCCACCCCGTGGGGTGGTAACTATTTCCCCAACACGCTGCTGACCGATCAGGACGGTCAGCAACTGCGTTTTTTCGATGACATGATCAAAGGCAAGGTGGTGGTGATCAACTTCATCTTCACCTCGTGCAGCGACTCCTGCCCCCTGGAAACCGCGCGCCTGCGCCAGGTGCAGAAACTGCTGGGGGATCGGGTCGGCAAGGACATCTTCTTCTACTCCATCAGCATCGACCCCTTGAGCGATACCCCAGAAGTGCTCAAGGCCTATGCGCAACGCTTCCAGGTCGGGCCAGGGTGGAAATTCCTCACCGGGGAGTTCACCGACGTCACCGAGCTGCGCAAGAAGCTGGGGTTGTTCATCGAAGGCATCGATAACGGGCGCAACAAGGACCACAACCTGAGCCTGATCATCGGCAACCAGGCAACGGGCCGCTGGATGAAATCCTCGCCGTTCGAAAACCCGTGGATTCTGGCCGACCAACTGGCCAATTCCTTGCAGAACTGGAAGCAGCCCAGCGTCGAAGAAAGCTACGCCAACGCTCCGCAAATCCGTCCGCCGAGCAATGGCGAAGAGCTGTTCCGCACCCGCTGCGCGTCTTGCCACAGCCTCGGTCCGCTGGACGGGCAGGGCATCGGCCTGCACAGCATTGGCCCGGACCTGATCGGCGTGACCCGTCAGCGTGATCCGGCCTGGCTCAATCGCTGGATCCGCGAACCTGACCGCATGCTCGCGGAAAAGGACCCGATAGCGATGGAGCTGTTCGAGCGCTACAACAAGATCGCGATGCCCAACTTGCGGATGGACGAGCGTTCCGCCCAGTCCATCATCGATTTCCTGCAGGAAGAAACCGACCGTCAGCATCCGCCAGCGGCGCCTTTGGCCAGTGGTAACGAGGAGCCTGAACATCATCATTCGGTCGCGCAACCCGACATCCCCAAGGTGCAATAGTGTCAAAAAAATTACGTTGGCCAGTCAATGGCAATCAATGCCACCTACACTGATCCAGATAGCGGCTGAACAGGCTCGATTTCAAGCATCCAGGACACCGCCATGCAGATACTCGAACAACAAAAAGTAGCTGCGCCGCAGGCTCCGGCAGCACAACGCAAGGGTTGGCGGCCGCAGTTCAACTTGCTGCGCTGGTTCTCCCTGGCGAGCTTTCTGATCATCGCTGCGGTGGCGCTGGGGCTGGGCTACATCTCCACGCGCTTTGTGGTCGACGAAAGTATCGAGCGCGACTCGTTGCTGACCGCGCAGTTCATTCAAGCCATTGGCGAGGCTGAAGTCCGTCATGCCGGGATTTCGCCGGGCAAAACCATGGGCGAAATGCTCGACCCGCGCCTGGACCATGCCTATTCCGACGTCAGGCCCGAAGCCCGGGCCGCCGCGCGTGTTGAGTTTCTCGACCATGTGGCGCATCTGCCGGACATCCTGCTGGCGACGGTGTACGCCCTGGACCGCACCGTGGTCTGGTCGACCAACCCCGAGTTGATCGGCGTGCGCATCGAAGACGACAAAGAGCTGGACGAATCCTTCGAAATGAAATCGCCGGTGTCCACCCGTTACCACGAAATCGATGAGGAGCGTCCCGAGCAGCGCTTGCTGCGCGAACCGGAGTATTTGTTCGTCGAGAACTACATTCCGATGTTCAACGCCGACACAAGCAAAGTGATTGCCATGGTGGAAATCTATAAAGAGCCGCTGGATCTGGTGGGGCGCATCCAGCGTGGCTTCAAGGCGATCTGGCTGGCCACGCTGATCGGCGGGGCCGCCATTTATCTGGGGCTGTTCTGGATCGTGCGGCGTGCGGCGATACAGCTGCAGAGCCAGCAGAAACAGCTGATCGCCAACGAAACCTTTGTCGCCTTGGGGGAAATGTCCTCGGCGGTCGCCCACAGCCTGCGCAATCCACTGGCGAACATCCGTTCCAGCGCCGAACTGGCCCAGGACATCGCCAGCCAGAGCGCACAGAAAAACATTGGCGACATCATCAATCAGGTCGACCGCATGTCGCGTTGGGTCCGTGAATTGCTGGTGTCGTTGCGGCCGATGAATGACGACTTTGAATCGGTCGACCTGGTGCTGGCCCTCGAAGACACCTTGAGTGCCTTTGAGTCCCTGATCAAACGTTCGAACGTCGAAGTGCGTTTCTCTCCTGTCAGCGTACCACCGGTCGTCAGCCAACAGGTGCTGCTCACGCAGATACTCAATAGCCTGTTTGCCAATGCACTGGAAGCCATGCCCAAGGGGGGCGTGCTGACGGTCGAGATCGATTCCTCGGTGCCCGGCGACTTGAGCATGATCCTGACCGACACCGGCAAGGGCATGTCCAAACAACAGCAACAAATGGTCTTCAAGCCATTTTTCACCACCAAACAAGGCGGGTTGGGCGTGGGCCTGGCCCTGGTCAAAAGAATAATGGAGCGGTTTGACGGATCGGTCGAACTGACCAGTCGGGAGCAGGAAGGAACCCGCGTTTGTCTCAATTTCAAAGTGGCAACGGGAGGGGCATATGGAGCACAGCATTCTGCTGGTCGAGGATGACGAAATCCTCGCCGAGAATATTCAGACTTACCTGGAGCGCAAGGGCTTCGAGGTGAGTGTTTGCCACTCGGCCGAAGATGCACTGGAGCAATTGGGTACTTTCGCTCCTGACGTGGTACTGACCGACAACTCGTTGCCGGGCATGAGTGGTCATGACCTGATCCAGAAGCTGCGCATCAGCGCGCCGGATCTGAAAGTGATCATGATGACCGGCTACGGCAACGTCGAAGACGCCGTGGTGGCAATGAAAGAGGGCGCCTTTCACTACGTCACCAAACCGGTGGCCCTGCCAGAGCTCAAGTTGCTGCTGGACAAGGCCCTTGCCACCGACCGCATGGAGCGCACGCTGTCGTTTTACCAGGAGCGCGAGGCCCAGAAGTCGGGAGTGCAGGCACTGATTGGCGAGTCGGCGCCGATGGTGTACCTCAAGGGCACCATCAGCCAGTTGCTCGACGCCGAACGGCGGATGGCCAACAGCGATCTGCCACCGGTCCTGGTCGAAGGCGAGACCGGCACCGGCAAGGAACTGGTGGCCCGGGCCTTGCACTTCGACGGCCCGCGAGCCAAAGGCCCGTTCATTGAATTCAACTGTGCTTCGATCCCGTCCAATCTGGTGGAATCGGAACTGTTCGGTCACGAGAAGGGCGCCTTCACCGACGCCAAGGATCGTCGCATGGGGCTGGTGGAAGCGGCCGATGGCGGCACGCTGTTCCTCGATGAAATCGGTGAAATGGACCTGCTGTTGCAAGCCAAGCTGCTGAAGCTGCTGGAAGACCGGACCATTCGCCGGGTCGGGTCGGTGAAGGAGCGCAAGGTCGATCTGCGGGTGATCAGCGCCACCAACTGCAATCTCGAACAAATGGTCCAGCAAGGCAAATTCCGCCGCGACCTGTTTTTCCGTCTGCGCATCATTTCCATCAAGGTACCGCGCCTGTATGCCCGGGGAGCCGATATCCTGCTGCTGGCCCGGCACTTCCTGGGGCTGCATGGCAAACGCTACGGCAAGCCGAACCTGCATTTCAGCGACCAGGCCGAAGAGTTGCTGCTCAGCTACAGCTGGCCGGGCAACGTGCGCGAATTGCGCAACATGCTGGAGCAAACCGTATTGCTGGCGCAAAGCGATACCATCGCCGCCCATCAGTTGAACGTCTGCCTGAGCCTGGTGGATGAGCCACCGATGTTTCATCACGAACCGCAACAACTCAGCGAACCACGTCCGTCCTACAACGGCAGCGAATCCATGAACCTGCCGGAAGTGGAGCGCGACATGGTGCGCAAGATGCTCGACAAGACCGACTGGAACGTCACCAAATCGGCACGCCTGCTGGGTCTTAGCCGTGACATGTTGCGCTACCGGATCGAAAAGCTCGGCCTCGCCCGTCCGGACAAACGCCAGTGGTAGGGAAACCAATTGAGAACGCCCCCCAGGCTCACTGCAACATCGGGCCTTGCCTCAGGCAGGACAGCATGCAGTCGGGGTTCTCGACTTCCTGGTTCACGTACACGCCACGCTCCGGATCGTAGGAGCGGATAAACACCCGAACCGTGGCGTCGGCCACGGTCGGCAGGCGCGAGTCGTAGAACACGTGCTCGCTTGAAACCGGAATGAATTCCCCGGGCGCGGTCGGGATGTACGAACCCGGCGGCACAATGCTGATGGACGGTGGTACGGGGTGGGCGAAGGGTTGGTCGGTGCCGTAATAGTTGAATTCACTGCTGTAGTCAGTGGTGTTTGGAAAGGTGTCGGCGTGGGCGATAGCGGTCGCGCTCAGGCAGAAGGCGAGCAAAAACGTCAGGTTGGTTTTGTTCATGGCAACACCTGCTAAATCGGTTTAACCATATATACCCCAAGGTCATTAACTATAGCTGCCGCCGTGGGCAGCCGTCGGCACTGTGCGGATTACAAGTTCACAACAGCTGCCAGGATGAGGTTGATCTAGACTCCGGCCGGTCAAATCGACGACCCGAACCCTGGAGCAAGCAATGGAACTGCCGACAAACGTACAAGCCATCGCCAGTAACCGCGATGCCTGGAATGACTCCGCCCGTCACCACAAAGACTCCTGCGAATGGCAAGCCTTGTTGAAAGACGTGGCGCACGCGGATTTTTCCTGCCTGGATGACACCCTGACCGCTTTGCTGACCCAGACAGGTGTCGACGGCAAGGAGGTGGTGCAACTGGGCTGCAACAACGGCCGCGAAAGTCTGTCGCTGTTCGCCCTGGGCGCGCGAAGCGTGGTGGGCGTCGACCAGTCCGGCGCGTTTCTCGAACAGGCACGGGAACTGGCGGCCCGCTCACCCCATGCACCGCAATTCATCGAAGCGGACATTCACCACTTGCCGGCTCAATTGGAGGATCGCTTTGACCTGGCGCTGATCACCATCGGCGTCTTGAACTGGATGCCGGACATCGGCGAATTCTTCCGCCATGTGGCGCGCACGCTGAAGCCGGGTGGTGCGCTGGTGGTGTACGAAACCCACCCGTTCCTGGAAATGTTCGACCCCGAGGCAGCCGATCCTTTTCATCTGGCCAGTTCATACTTCCGTCGCGAACCGTTCGTGCAGCATGAACCGATTGTCTACGAAGGCAAGGTCGAACAGCCGTCGGCGGCCTCCTACTGGTTCGTCCACACCCTGGGCGAGCTCTTCAGCGCCGCCATTGCGGCAGGGTTGCAGATCCGTCATTTCAAGGAATACCCGCATTCCAATCGCGAAGAACTCTATGACCGCTATCAGCAGCAGGTGGCGCAGTTGCCGTTGTGTTTTACGTGGGTGGTGGTGAAGAGCTGAGTGCATATCCGTTTCTGCGGTAACGGCGGCTTATGGTTTCGCCCTTACGGCGACTCACTTTTTTTACAAGCGCCGGAGTGCCGGCCCAGCAAAAAAGTAAGCAAAAAAACGCTCGCCCCTGACGTACGGCCCCTCGCTTAGGCTCGGGGTTCCTTCGCTCCGGCATTCATCCGGGGGCATCGCCTCCGGTCGGCTTCGCTCGACCTCCTCTCGATGTGTTCGGCTGCGCCGAACGGCGCTGCGCGCCTACCCCC